>JAJRVE010000019.1 GCA_024277445.1 Campylobacterales bacterium | reverse complement strand
CCCTCTTTGCAACTGCTAACGAAAGTAAGGTCTGCCAAAAATGTCATCCTCTTATCTATGATGAGTATTATGACTCGGCGCACCGTAAGTCCTCTGTCTATAACAACCCTTTGCATAAGGCTTACTGGGACAAACATCCTAAAGAGGAGAAGGGCTACACCTGTGCCAAATGCCACTCGCCTACCGATCTTGAGTCCGTACAATCAGGGCGTTTGGAAGAGAACACCATCCAAAAAGAGGAGCCCATCTCTTGTGTTTACTGTCATACCATTAAAGACGTTGACCAAGGAGAGATCTCCAACACCAACATTTCTACAGGTGCTAAAAAAGCATTCTTTAGTGCAGAAGCTTCTAAAAAAGGGGTAAAAAATGCTGAGTTTGAGACGGAGTCTTCTTGGTTTGGACTGGTGAAAAAGTCTAAGAACTCCCCTTATCACAAGCTAGACTATAACAACGAAAACTACTATAACGGCAACGTCTGCATGGGCTGTCATTCGCACACTAACAACGAACACAACTTCGACATTGTGATGCTCGATGCTCTCATAGCAAAAGATGACAAAAACAGCTGCATAAGCTGTCACATGCCACAGGTCGATGGTAGCAAAGTAACCCTAAACGAGAGTAAGACCCACGCCTTTCATGGGATCGCAGGGATTTACCATATGAATCGTGAGATGGGTAAATACATTGACATGAAGGTCGTCTCGGAGGAAAAAGGCTTTAAAGTAAACATCATCAACCACGCTAACCACGCACTTTTCGGTCAGGCGATGCGTCAGGGTGAACTGCAGGTTTCCATAGAGCGTGAAGGCAAAAGCATAAAGCTAACACCCTTTATCTTCACCCGCATTCTGGCAAAAGATGGCAAAGAGAGTATGCCTTGGGCAGCCAACAGCACCCTCAAAGACACCCTTATCTACGCACATAAAGAGGTGAGTTTTGAGACACCACTTAAAAAAGGGGACCGTCTTACCCTCACCTTAGGGCTAAGACTCATCACACCCAAGGGTGCAAAAGCACTTGGTCTTGAGAAGAATCATGAGGTCAATAAGTTTAGAGTGCTAAAAATGGAACGCTTTGAGTTTTAGTATTGCTATAATTATCTCCATAGATTAATTGAAATAGCCTGACTAATTTTGAGATTTCTAACACTAATGTAACACTTTTTTCGTATTCTTCTGAATCAATATAGCTCAGGAGAAAAAATGAAAAAAAGAACCTTAGGTATGGCACTCTCTTTCATAACAGTAAATTTGCTTGCACAAACGCAGGTGATTACCTTAGATAGCGTGAGTGTTACTGCACTTCGAGAAGAAGAAAAAGTAGTTGATCAACCTCTAAGTATCTCTCAAAAGTCAGAAAAAGAGATCGAACTTGACCAAGTAATCTTTCAAAAAGATCTTCTTAACTCTATGGCAGGGGTACGTGTTGAGCAGACGGGATCGATTATCGGACATAAGACCTCTATTCGCATGCCCTCAACAACTGGACCTTACTACCTTTTCTTACAAGACAATATCCCTGTACAGTCGTCAGGATTTTTTAACCATAATGGTCTCGCCTACACTACCTTTGAAACCGCTACATCAACTGAAGTGCTAAAAGGTGCCGGTACCGCGCTTTATGGTTCGGACGCCGTGGCCGCTGTGGTCAATGTTCAGTCGGCAAAAGCGCCTTCACAAGAGTATGAGGGGAAAGTACGACTGAAAGGCGGCAGTGATGGTTATGCATCTGGTATGGTTGAATCAAGTGACACCATCGACGAACGACACGGCTATCGTGCCAATGTCAACTACTCTAGAAGCGATGGTTGGCGTGCACATACAAGCTATGATCGTGTCGAAGCCAACCTGCGTTATGACTACTTTTTAGATGATAACAACGCTTTCAAAATCAATGTTTCAGGAACAAAAACAGATGCTGAGCAGGCGGATAGTTTTTCTGATTATACTTTAATTGAAGAGGGTTCTACTGATGCTAGTGATGATCCAAACTATGACATTGCACTACAAAAAACCGATGTTAGACGTCGATTTGACTATGCGCGATTAAGTGTAGAGTGGAGTAACTATACATTTGACAATTTTGAGATCACCACCACCCCGTATATTCGCTATAACCGTAACCGCTATGTTGCAACATGGGAGAATAACTTACCAAGCAATGATGCGGCGCAGACCACTGTCGGACTGCTACAAAAGAGCAGTTATACTAGCTCTTGGGGACGTATTATCGTTGGATTTGATACAGAATACACTAAAGCAGATCAAAAATATATCCAAGATTTTGATGTCACCACCACAGGTTGGGGTGCTACAACCTATAGCAAGGGTGCGCTTTATGACTATAATGTTGACTATTTTGCAATCGCGCCCTATGTTCATACCGATATAGCATTGATGCAAGAGTTAATTCTTGGAGCAGGTTTACGTTTTGACTACAACCATTATAACTATACAAATAACATGAGTGTAGGTGCTGACTCCTCCAACACCTATTATCGCACAGCCGATAGAACAGATGACTTTAACCATCTGAGTCCAAAACTCTCCTTGAGCTACCATCCCCTTGAGAAGTTTACACTCTATGCACGTTACGCCAACGGTTTTCGTATCCCACAAGCGAGCAGACTCTATTCACAAAAAGTGGGTTATGAAGATGTCGTTTTAGACCCCGAAACAAGCAACACCTTTGAACTCGGTGTCAAAAAAGAGTTTGACAAAAGCTATGTAGAGCTAGCAGGCTATTATATGACAATTGAAGATACCATCACACGCTACAAAAACACTACCAGCAATCTCTACTACTATGAGAATGGAGAGACGAGTCTTCACCGCGGTGTTGAACTCACTGCTTACCTACAGATGACTAAAAACTGGGGTGCTAAAGCTGCCTATAGTTACGCACGACACAACTATGATAATGATACAGCCTATGGCGACAATGAGATGGCAGAAGCACCTCAACACACAGCCAACGCACGACTTATCTACACTCCCTCATATCTTAATGGTCTAACGATTATGGCAGAGTGGCAATATGTGGGCTCATACTGGATGGATGATGACAATACGAAAGAGTATAATGGCTACAGCATTGGACATCTTAAAACAGACTATCGCATCAATGACGACATCTCACTGTTTGCAAAGATAACAAACATAACAGATGTGCGTTATGCGACAGCTGCAACCTTTCGTTATGGCAGTGACAACTACACACCAGGTGATCCACGTCAATACTATGCGGGACTTGAGTATCGATGGTAAAACTTCGTAACTGGCATAAGTATGCTGGCCTCTGGTCAGCAAGTATCATACTCCTCTTGGCGGTTACAGGTTTTTTTCTAGACCATAAAACCTGCTCCTTTCTCTATACAACCACAATACCAAATAGTTATCTTCCAGATACCCTAACAAGCAAATCCGATGGGCTTACAGAGGCCTATTGGGTTGATGAAGAACGTGACATTCATCTTGTTGGCTCAAAACGTGGGCTCTTCTATAAAGAGGGAGAGTCCGACTTTATTGCCATCTTAAACGAACAGATCTTGGCTATTCGTGAAGAGAGCAGGAGCCATACCCTTTTTTGTGCAACATCTAAGGGGATTTATCGTTCTGGAGATGCTAGACATTGGCAACGCTTTGCCTTGCAAGAAGAGTATATTAATGCACTTTCGCTTTATGATCGAAAGCTTGTTGCAGTGGTAGATAAACGCGAGTTAGTTGTGTTGGATGCCTACACAGCAGAGATACTCAAACGAACACCTGTTTTGATCGATGCTAAAGAACTTCAACATGATATCACTTTGAGTCGTTTTGTACGAGATTTTCATTATGGCCGTGGTCTTTTTGATGGCATATACTCCTTGCTCATAAGTGATGCAACGGCCTTTCTCTTGACGCTACTTTCCATAAGTGGTCTGTTGATATGGTTTTTGGTCAAGAGAGTACGTGCCAAAAAACACCACTATGCCAAAACACTCAAACCAACTATCAAAATCCATGCTAATTTTGTTGTCATCCTCTTTCTCATTCCCATGATACTGTTTAGTCTAACAGGCATCATCTTAGATCACAGTCGGTTTTTCAACCCTTACATCAAAAAGGTGACACTTCCGCACACAATACTTCCCCCTGTTTATGACTCGCTTAGCTCCGATATATGGTCAGTGGATTATGATGGAAGCTATTATCGTGTCGGTAATCGCTACGGCATCTATAAAAGCGATGATCTTCATCAGTGGGTCTTCGAAAACCGCGGTCTTGCCTACAAGATGAAACGTTTTGATAACACACTGCTCGTTAGTGGCATGGGATCTGCCAATCGTATCTATACTCCCAAAGACGGTTGGCAGGTACTACCAAAAACACCCCATATGTTTAAAGACGTTTGGGCCTCAGAAAAAGGCTACCGCTACTTCTCGTCTCATCATCCCATACAAACACTGCCAAGCTTTACAGACACAACACTTTACTCTCTTCTCTTAGCGCTACACGATGGTACATTTTTCGCCTCATGGTGGATCTATATAAACGATATTGCTGCTCTTTTACTGCTAATTTTACTCTTTAGCGGAACGTGGCGATGGCTACGTCGTAAACGTATCATTAAGCCTATACAAAAAAGAACAACTTAAAGGATCTATAGATCCCAAATATTAATCATCTCCATGAATCATCTTAGAGACGATCCCCTCTTTGGTGGTGAGTTCGTGCATGATGACGCCACCAAGATGAAGTCCGACTAAGAGTAAAACCCCATACATGACATTTTCATGAAGCTCTTTTACCCAGTGGACACCATCTTTAGTAAAACCAAGCAGTTCGTGATAGTAGAGGACGCCACCACTAATCGTCATCACCATGAGCGAGACACAGATAAGCATGTGCACTAACTTTTTAAGCTTCTCCTCTTTTGGTGCGTTGATCACCTGAAAGAGGGGGAACTGTGATCGGTCACGTGCCACCATAAAGAGTCGAATAGCAATAGAGATCGCTAAAAAGAGCGCGAAGATGTAGTGCCACTCCCACATGGGTGCGCGTATCGCCTTGGCGATCATCTTAGCCGTCTCAGCCGTCACTTCGGTTCCTACTTCTGAGAGTTTCACTTGGATAAGTTCAGAGTTAGTACGCCAACTCAAAAAGGTTTTTCTTAGTGCTACTGTGCCTAAGAGCCCTATGACAGAAAACGCCATCATCCAGTGCCAGATGCGATAGAGTCGTGTAAATTGAGGTTTCATGCTAATCCTTTGTATTTGAATTTCTAATTTCATCATAACTCTTATAGATTAACGCAATGTTAAAACTTTGTAGTAAAATTACTATAGAGCATCTCTATGATAACGATCACTTAACACACTTTGCGTATACTTAGATTATGCATAGTACCTACATGATGACTCAACTACTGGTTAAAAGATTGACTTTTATAACTCTTTTCTCTACGGGTATTTTCTTCGTAACGTCTCTTCATGGAGACACTCTCTCTTTTGTCTTTGAAAATGATCTTTTTGCAGGAACAGATCAGCACTATACCAATGGCGTACGATTGGGGTGGCTCAATGATGCACTACCCCAACAAGACCTCAACAACAGTATCTACACAGCACTCTGCTATCAGGTAGTAAATGCTCTGCCACTTATCAACTTGCAAGCCAACAAAAATTACAGCAGTGGTTTCTCAATCTATCAGATGATGTTCACCCCTAAAGATATAACGACCACAGAGCCTAACTATCAAGATCTTCCTTATGCTGGGCATCTGATGTTCTCTTTTTACCTTTTTGAACATGATGAAGAGGAGTATGATGAGTATAAGCTACAGCTTGGGATTGTTGGTCCCCCTTCGGGGGCAGAAAGTGTACAAAAACTGATTCACAAACTGACCAACAGTACCGCTCCTCAAGGGTGGAGCACACAGTTAGGTACACAGCTTACACTAGGTATAGCCTATGATCATGGTGCGCGTATCTGGCAACGTGAACTCTGGTATGGTCTCTCTTCTGACATCGTTAGTGGATATGGTCTACAGCTAGGAAACTTTTATACGGGAGCTACTATGAGAGGCGTCTGGCGTATAGGCAGTAACTACCCTCACAACTTTAATGCTTACTTCACAAGTACTATCAGTGACAGCGCTATCTTAGCCTTGCAAGAACCAGCTAAAGGGTTTGGATGGAGCTTTAACCTTGGATTGGCGGTTGATGCTATAGGATATTTTTACATTACGGATTCTGATCCTATGTATGAGATAGACAGAGGCTACTTTTTAGCAGATGGGCTCTTCTCTCTTGCCTTCTACTATGATAACTTTTTACTTACCGTAACCCGACAGATGCGCTATAGCATTTCAGAATCAGAAAAAAACCTCACGTATGGTGCTGCTTCTATTGCATGGAAGTTTTAATTACACCCTCTTAACGTTACGATAACAGAAGAAGACTACAATACACTCACGACATCACCTAAGGAGCTTAAGTTGATCGGAAAAACTATTTTCGTAAGTACCCTTTTCTCGCTATCACTTTTAGCACAGACCTTGAGTTTAAGTGAGAGTATTGACAAGACTTTGGCACATCATCCTGACATTAAGAGCTTTGCTTTAAAGATTTCACAGTCTCAAGAGGCCTACAAAACCTCGCGCGCAGACTATCTACCTCAAGTCGTTCTCAATGCCGAGTATGACCCTATTCATACCTATGTCTTTCCCGCCAATGGCGTCTTCAATACTAAAGATGATGATGGTTGGTCTGCTGGCGGGATCGTCAAGCAGAAGATCTGGGACTTCTCTAAAACTACCTCCAAGATGAAAGTCTCTGAGATGGATGAGAAGATCGCCCAACTCTCACTTGAAGATGCGAAGGCATTAATGGTCTATAAGGTGAAGTCACTCTACGCCCTTTTAGCCGTACAGCGCGAAGCTGTAAGTGTTCGTGAAAAAGATATGGAGCTTAAAAAAGAGCTCTATAACCAGAGTGAAGCACTTCTAAGCCAAGGGATGCGTACCAAGTCAGACTCCAGCCGTTTTTTGTCGGCTTATTATGCAGCCAAAGATGCACTTGGCATCGCTCAGGCAAACTTTGACAAGGCACGTATCACCCTCTCGCTCTACATGGGAGAACCCATCGATGAGGATGTGATCCTTGAGTCCACCATACCGCGAGATGACCTTACTCCTCCCGACTTGACCCAGCTCAACGAAGCGATGCTTGGCAACAACCCAGAGGTCAAACTCTATACTAAAAACATTCAAAAAAATGCCCGTCTTTATGATGCTGCTTTTTCTGCACACTTTGGTTCCATCGATGCCTATGCAGCCTACACCCATTTTGACACCCTTAACAGTTATGATGCCAAAACTGTAGGTCTAACCCTGACCGTGCCACTTTACAGTGGTGGGCGCACCAGTGCCACCGCCCAACAGGCTAAGATAGGAGAGCAGATTGCCCAAGAGCAGTTCAATGCCAAAGTCTTGGCCTTTCAAGAGTAGTTACAGT
>JAJRVE010000223.1 GCA_024277445.1 Campylobacterales bacterium | reverse complement strand
CTCACGTTGACGCTGCTCCATGTCACCATGAAGACCCTTAGCGTTGTAACCAACACCCATAAGGACTTCTGCAACACGATCAACCTCTTTTTTAGTACGACAGAAGACAACACACTTAGTAGTCTCTTCAGAGTCTAAAAGACGGATGATGGCATCATCACGCTCATTCTCATCAATAACGTAGTATTTCTGTTCGATGTCAACGTTAGTCGTCTCAGAACGTGTGATCGTAATAAATGCAGGATCAACTAAGATGCGCTCTGCAAGTTTCTTGATCGGTTGTGGCATTGTTGCTGAGAAAAGAAGTGTCTGACGATCAGATGGTAGGTAAGAGAAGATCTCATTAATATCATCAAGAAAGCCCATGTCAAGCATCTCATCTGCTTCATCTAAAATAACAGTAGATGGTGCAAAGTTTTTAAGCATGTCACGTGCAAGGATGTCTTTAAGACGACCTGGCGTTGCGATAACAACTTGTGCCCCACGCTCGATCAGACCAATTTGACGACCATATGAACTACCACCATAAACAGTAACGGTACGAAGACCTGCTTGTTTACCGTACTTGTAAAGCTCATCACTTACTTGGTTAGCAAGTTCACGTGTTGGTGTGATGATAAGTGCTTGAACACCACCATTTGGGTCCATTTTGTTAAGTGCTGGTAGTCCAAATGCTGCTGTCTTACCTGTACCTGTTTGTGCTTGTGCAACAATGTCGCGACCTTGCATAACTAAAGGAATAGCTTGAACTTGGATCGGGCTTGGTACTTTAAAACCAGCATAGTTAATAGCGCGCATAATATCTTTTTTAAGACCAAACTGCTCAAAAGTCTCTTCTTTTGGTAGTGCTTCTGCGATTGTTTTTTCTGTTGACTCGGTTACTTCAGTTGTTTCTGTACTCATGTATATCTCTTTATGTGTAGAACATCTAAGGGTATTTCTAAGCATCAAAGATGGTGTTTAGAGGTACCCTTGGTAAACTATACTGATAGGTATCATTCTTGGATTGTAGATCGTAGAAAAATAGTTTAAAAGACGTTCAGTTAATTTTTAAACTTTTAGGAGTTGGCCCACCTGGGCTCTCTAGAGGTGCTATCACCTTACAGTGATGCCCCATACTTTTGCTGTAAGAAGTCTCTTACAAAAGGCTCAAAAGTTTAAGTGGTGAAATTATAGCGTAATTACAAAGATATGGCTAGGTCGTGTTATATTTATTCAGTTTACTTTAATGGACTGCTATAATAGAGAACATATTAATTAGATAAAAACTACCTCAAGGATACTTATGCCTATTGATTACCTTTATATACTTTTAGGACTCTCCGTTTTTTTAACACTTGTTTTTCTTCTTTTGTACATACGTGCACATGTGAAGTCAAATGCACTTGACAACCAACTTATAGAAAGCAACAAAAAGATCGTTATGATAGAAGAGAGTCTCAACGAAAACCTACTTGAGTTTAAAGAACTTGAAAAAGATTATCGCGCTTTGTCTGAAGAGAAGAACGGTCTTGAACGTGACTATGCTGTGTTGCAAACACGTCACGAAGATACGAAGTCCTCACATGATGAAAAGATAAAACTGCTTGATGAAGCAAAAGAGACACTCAAACAGCAGTTTAGCCACTTGGCTAATGAAATCTTTGAGTCGAAAACAAAACGTTTTGAGGAAAATTCAGAAGAGCGCCTACAACTGCTACTTAAACCCTTCCGTGAGCAGATAACAAGCTTCTCTAAACAGACAACAGAACGTTTTATAGAGGAGAACAAAGAGCGAGCCGTCTTACATAATGAACTCTTTCGTCTACGCGAACTCAATGAACAGATCACCCAAGATGCTAAAAACCTTACCAATGCACTTAAGGGTGAGAACAAGACACAGGGGAACTGGGGTGAGATCGTCTTAGAACGCATCTTGGAAGAGTCAGGTCTTCGTGAGGGTATGGAGTATGAGACTCAGGGAAGTTACAAAGGTGAAGAGGGTAACACCCTTCGTCCTGATGTTGTCATCCACCTTCCACAAGACAAAGACATCGTCATCGACTCTAAGGTCTCTTTGGTGGCGTATGAACGTTTTATGAGTGCGGAAAATCCTGCTGAAAAAGAACTTGCGCTTAAACAGCATCTCTCTTCAATTAATGCCCACATAAAGGGCTTGAGTGAGAAGAAGTACGAGAAGTTAGAGGGGGTAAACACCTTAGACTTCATACTGCTCTTTATGCCGATAGAAGGTGCTTTTTTACTGGCACTTGAACAAGATGGAAGCTTCTTTAGTCGTGCGTATGAGCAGAACATTATGATCGTTAGTCCTTCTACCCTCTTAGTTACGTTACGGACTATCGAGCACATTTGGCGAACAGAGCGTCAAGAACAAAACGCCCAAGAGATTGCGAAGCAGGCAGAAGCACTGTATGACAAGTTCGCTGCATTTGTAGATGACTTGACCAAGATTGGTGATCAAATTGGTAAGACACAGCTAAGTTATGAAAAAGCGTTGAACAAGTTGAGTAGTGGAAGAGGAAACCTATTACGTCGTGTTGAGATGATGCGAGAATTAGGGTTAAAACCGAAAAAGAAGATACCGCTTTTAGGTGAGGATGACGATGTTTAGAAACCTTGGTGAGCGGTGGACACTCCGCCTTATTATCATCACCCCTTTGGCAGCGCTTGCTATCTTGACGGTAGTGATCACTTCGTTTTATGTAGACAAGATGAGTTACTACTTTAACAAAAATGCTGAGCGTTACATGCAAGAGTACGTGAACAATGAAAAGCGTCAGGGTGAAGCCTATGTGCAAGATCTCGATAAGCTTACGAGCTACATCGACCTAAACCTTGAAGAGAACGTCAAAAAAGAGTTGGATGAACGTCTTGTCTTGGCCAAACGAACCGCTAGCTATATCTATGACAAGTATAAGGGAAAACTCTCAACTAAGGCGATCAAAACACGCATCATTGATGCCCTTTACAACATGCGTTGGCACGACAAAAAGAACTATGTCTGGATCACTGATTATGATGGAAACAACATCTTGTCGCACACCCCTGAGCTTATCGGTGTCAACATATCTGGTTTTACAGATGCAGAAGGTCGAGCGATCATCTTAGAAGAGATCCAGATAGCACGTAAATATGGCGAAGGGTACTTAAAAACATATTTTAAAAAAGGAGACTCCCTTCAGATAGTGAAGGTGGTTGATTTTAAACATTTTAATTGGTACTTTGGCACGGGAATCCATTTAGACAGAGCAAGAGAGGATCGAAAAGAGGCCATTCTTGAACTTGTGAAAGAGTCACCTGACTCTGATTCGGGTTATCTGCTTATTTTTGATGGTGAAAAGATACTTTTTTCATCTGAAAACAGCAGGTCAGAACTCTCAGATGTCATGTTAAAAAAGATAGAAAAGCATCGTCATGATAAGACGGGTTGGATAGAGTTTCCAGACGAAAATGTACATCTCTATGTTCATCAGTTTGAGCCCTACAACTGGACCTTTGTTTATGGGTTTAAACAGAGTTACTTTAACAACATGTTGCAAGAACAGCAAGCACAGATGCATGATGAATTTAACAAAGAGATGCAGTTTATTATCTTTGCTTCTATCATAATTGCCTTTCTAGTAGGTGTTTTGACTTTTATTGTCTCGCGTCGTATTATCGCTATCATAGAAGAGTACCGAGTGGAGTTAGACCTTAATGAGGCTGAGCTTCGTGAGTTGAACTTCTCGCTTGAAGAGCGGGTTCGAGAGCAGGTAGTCGCACACCGAGAAAAAGACAAGATGTTGATCCAGCAGTCCAAGATGGCAGCGATGGGTGACATGATCAGCATGATCGCCCATCAGTGGCGTCAACCACTCAACCAGATGTCTTATGTCTTAATGAACATAGAATCTGCCTACGAATTCAAAGAGTTGACACCAAAGTATATGGATGAAAAGGTCAAAGAGGGAACCAAGCTTTTAGAGTATATGTCACATACTATTGATGACTTTAAAAACTTTTTCAAGCCTGACAAAGCACGAAGTGACGAACAGATCAGTGAAGTCTTAGAACACACAGTTTCGCTTGTCAAAAAATCACTCGATGCACACAACATAAACTTAGAGATGACGCTAGAGAGTGATGCACGGTTGATGGTTTATCGTAATGAGCTGTTACAGGTGATCTTAAACCTAATCACTAATGCAAAAGATGCCATGGTGATGAACGAGGTGCCTGAGCCTAAAATGCACATTAGCATAGCTGAAGATGAAACCTCTGTCATCATTAGTGTTTGCGATAATGGTGGAGGCGTAGATGAAGCGATCAAAGCGAAGATCTTTGAGCCATACTTTACCACTAAAGGAACACAGAGTGGGACAGGTTTAGGACTTTATATGGCAAAAACCATTGTGGAGGAACATCTGAATGGTACCCTAACAGTTGTCAACACTTCAGATGGGGCATGTTTTAAGATAGCCCTTTTGAAGTAACTTAGTGCATAGATTCGGCTTGTGGTTGAACGAGTTCATCTCGTGATTCTTGTCCGAATTTCACAAGAAAATAGAATCGAGCAGTTGGTCCTTTGTTTGAACCATCTAACAGCGTATAGGTGTTTGAACTGCCTAGTCTTGCTCCACCAAGCATGGCTACACCATGATAGTCAAGATCAAGGCTTAGAGCCACTTTAGAACTTACGCGGTAGTTCAGACCCACAACACCAGCAATACCCATGCCATAGGTGTTAAAACGACGAACATCTTTTCCACCTTCTGCAGATTCAAGTTGAATAATAACGCGAGGCGCCACCCAAACCCGCCATGTGCGGTCGTCGTAGACAGAAAGTGCAAAGGTGTTAATGATGCTGTACTTATGTTTTGAAAGGTCAGATGTGATTGATGGACTTGCATAATCAAGTTTACTGTATGAATATTCTAAGTTGACTCGGTAGCTAAAGCTACTGTCTTTACCAACGTTCGTATCAAAGACAAAGCCAAGTCCGGTACTCGGTTTGTAGTAATAGGTAGTATTTTGAATGTCATAATCACTGTAGCCGATGTTCTCTCTCTCTGCTATGTTAAAGGGAACAGCAACTCCGATGCCAGCAGCTTGCATAAGTAAAGGGGCCATACATAAGGCAAGAAGGCATTTTTTCATATGGGCTTATTTCGTTATCGTAGTTTTTTCAGTACCGTCTGCATTTTTCCCTGCAACGATATTTTTCATACGTGCTAGATACGCAGGGTCTTTATACATACGTTTTAATGTACTGTCGAACATGTTGATGTAGCGCAGGTAATTAGCATTGATCTGACCATCTTTATAGCCCATTTTTTGACTATCAGCATAACTTACGGTGTAAGAATTATCTGTATTTTTTACATCATAAGTAATACTCAGTACAAGGTTGCCTTGTCTGTCTTTACGATCATACTTGATCTTCACATGGCTACTGCCATCATCAGAAAGTATTGCATACTTTTTATACTTAGCAAGCAATACGATCATGTCGTGAAGATTTTCACTACTGCCTTGAACATTAACAGGTTTTGTAGCAGGTGTAGCCGGTACGATCTTAGGTCCACCACACGCAGCAAAAAAGCCGATAGCGAGAAGAATAACGAGGGATTGGAAGAATTTCATAGAAGAGTCCTTG
>JAJRVE010000222.1 GCA_024277445.1 Campylobacterales bacterium | reverse complement strand
GGTGGGCATTGAACCGTGATGGTTTTGATGACTTTAAGACCTTACTCTCACATGAACTCAGTCTTTACGATACACAAAAAGCAGGCTATGTTGGTCTCCAAGATGACTTTATTGCCTCGGCACGTTTAGACAATTTGCTTAGCTGTTATGTCTCTTTGCTGGTTATGTGTAGTGTTGAGTCTTCTAAGCCTTACCTCATGGTCTGCAGCGATCATGAAGAGGTCGGCAGTGAAAGTACTTCCGGAGCGGCGGGAAGCTTCTTAGAGAGTGTTCTACGTCGTATGACACCTGACTTTGAACGCTATACACAGCTCACACGTAAGTCGATGATGATCTCGTGCGACAATGCCCATGCCATTCACCCTAACTATGCGAGTAAACACGACGAAAACCATGCGCCTCTTATCAACAAGGGTGTCGTGGTTAAGGTTAATGCCAACCAGCGTTACGCGTCAAACTCTAGAACCATTGCCCGTTTTGTACTTGCTGCAGAAAAAGAGCATTTGGAACTTCAAGAGTTTGTGACCCGTTCCGATATGGGGTGTGGTTCAACCATCGGTCCGATAACCGCGACACGTTTAGGCATCGATACTATTGATGTTGGACTGCCAACCTTTGCCATGCACTCCATTCGTGAGTTAGCAGGTAGTAAGGATGCACACCAACTCTACAAGATTCTTCTCGCACTCGCTTAGACCTTATTGCATATCAATAATCCTCTTCGCTTTCTTTGCTACCATAAAGAAAAATGAACGAGGATTATTATGTCTGAGAAAACCCCATTAGAAATTCCCGGTGCCAGTCTCCCTTTTGTTAGCTATGAAGATGATGGTGTTGAATATATTGAGTTTGATTCAAGTGCCTCAAGTCCACCAGAACCTATGGTGAACTTTATGAAAGGCTTTGAACGCATTAAGGGAACAGACAAACGTTTAGTGATGATCAACGCCCAAGAACCTGCACCACTCTATCCACGTATTGCCAATGATTTGACATGGGAAGTAGAAGTGTTAGAAAGCGGTGATGTAAAGATAGTGTTTAGTAATAAGCGTGTTGGTTAGTAGGTTAGTACCCCGGAATAGATCCGGAATATAAGGTAAGCATAGATGCCAAAGGCATCTAAAATCATTCAAAACTAAACATTAAGAATTCAACATTCAAAAGAGGGAGGCCCCTCTTTAGCTTACTTCCACCCTTTCGTAACAATCTTAGAAGATTTCTTGTAAGGATATTTCTTAACAAGTGCCTTCACTGAAAGTTTCTGATCACCAGAACGCATAAAGTGAGCAAGTGTCACAGAAGCCCAGTAATCTTTTTCGTAAGCCGTACCAACAAGTTGAACGGGTACACCTTTGTCATTGACCGTGTGACAAGCAGCACAGGTTACAGGACCAGTGTATTTTCCGTCTGGAGAGTACTGGAGTGCCTGTTCGTGTGTT
Source organism: Campylobacterales bacterium (assembly GCA_024277445.1). Lineage (GTDB taxonomy): Bacteria > Campylobacterota > Campylobacteria > Campylobacterales > Sulfurimonadaceae > Sulfonitrofixus. The sequence continues at coordinate 7,510 of JAJRVE010000222.1, read as the reverse complement.
GTCTGATCGACTGAACGTTCACCATCAAAACGTGTACTGTAAAGCCCGTGAGATGACTCGTGACATGTTTGACATGCTAAGTCTCCGTGCGCTTTTGAGTAACGATAGAGTGAAAGCTTGTTTGGCTGATCAATAGGGAAGTATTGACCACCCTTGCTCTCAACAAATGGTGCGATGTGACAGTCTGCACAGTGAGGTTCAGAAGCACTTAACCACCAGTCATCTCCACCAGAAGCAGCTGCGTATGGTACTGCGCCACCTTTAGGATGGTTCCATGGTTTAAGATCAAGACCTTTTTTCGCTACATTTTTTACAAGTACAGGTGACTTATGTTCGGTGTAGTACTTAAGGACTTCATTGTCGCCTGTTGTCTTAGGATCAGCGATAGCATTAAACTTCTTAGCACTGCCACCAGATACGGCTTTAATAATCTCTTTAAGTGTTTTACCACGAACTGATTTGCCTTCAAGTACATTTGGTGCACTCAGGTCATCAAGCTCATACATCTTTTGCGCCACTTTAGTGTGACAGTTTGTACAGTATAGACCACGCATCTCTTTGACTTTTTTACCTTTTTCATCTTTCATAGAGACCTCATTAAGTTGGTACTTACCATACTCATTTAAGAAGAAAGGAGGCTTAGCATCAGGGTTAGAGTGTGCATCACGACGTACGTAACAACCACCACCACTGAGACGAATATCACCTTTAGAGAAACGACCTTCACCATAACGATCCGTTACGCGGAATGGGTTGGTGTCGTCATTCATCTTAGGATCTTGGAAGTGGGTAGGGTGACATGATTGACATGCTTGTGAACGATCAGCACCATCAGGCATAGGAACCATCGCTAAGTGGAAACCGTGGATCGCTTCTGAAAGTGGTTTCGCCTTAACTGTTTTGTAGCCTGTAGCACCAGGACGTGGCTCTTGGAGGTTACCAGAGACGTTGTCGCCATGACAGTCAGCACAGTTGATCTCACCCGTCTTACCCAGACGTGAAGAGGAGGCTTTGTCATCATAGTTAGACAAAAATGTCGTGCCATGGTGTGCATCGTGCAGCGAGAGGATGTTGATAGAAGCTTCACTCAGGCGTGCCATATATTCTGCCTCGTCTGGGTAGGTCTTCCAGTACTTGTACTCAGCATCACCTTGTGTTAGACCTTCTGCACGTGCCATTTGTGCGGCTTTACCTTGACGTGAGTGACAAGCATAGCAGTTAGGAATATCGACAGGATTGGTACCAAAGTATTCAATAAGACGTCCATCTTTGTCAACCATAGGTTTACCATTATTATCATGAAGTTGAACCGTTGATTTTTGAAAAGGTTGGAAGTCTCTCTCTGTTACTGAACGAATACTACCTTGACGGGTAGAATCATTAAATGCAGTTAAAGGAAGTCCCAAAGCATCCCAAAGGTGAGACGCAGTTAATACAAGGCGAATATCTGTAACCGCAGGAACAAGTGTGTCAGTAAAGACAATGTTACCACCATCTTTTCCAGCGTACTCTAGGTAACCACCTGCAATATGTTTTCCAGTAGGACCAGAATCAATAGGCACTTTGATATCTTTACCAACGTAGATGCGATCTTTTTTAGTGGCACCAGCAGGTTTTGTGCCCTCTAAATCTTTATAGATGAAGAGGTGCTTCCAGACGTAGTTAGCAACATTGTCACCTGGATCATCCATGTGACCATTACCATCAACATCTTTTAAAACACCCCAATAACGCATCTTGTTACCTTCAGAGTATGAGTTGTCTTTCGTGTAGTAATACATCTTGACATTGTCGTTTGGTGTTAAAAGACTTGGTAGTGTTCCACCTGTTCCTGACTTAATAGCCTGTGATTGGATAGAGTTGTAAGGAGGGATAACACAACAGTAGCTCATCTCAAAGCCAACACAGTGCATCCCCAGTTCGTAGTTAATGAAAAGATTCACATCGTTAACTGGACCATAGGCTTTTACCTTTTTTCCATTGACCTTAACGGTGTCACTCTTTAGTTTAGTTACTTTAAATGGCGGTTTTTTGTCATAAGTAGACGCACCTGCCAAAGACGCGGTAAATAGGGCGACGCTTCCAGCGAGTAAGGCTGTTTTAGCCCAGATATTTTGTTTCATCCTGCACTCCTTGCATTAAAAATCTTTATATCTTTACATAACTATTTTAAAGGTAGCTTTAAATGAAATTTGTTTGATACTGTTGTGATAACTTCGTGATAATAATAAGAAAATATTATACTCTATTTATTTATAGTATTATATTTTTAAATATGTTAATACTATTTAGAATACAAATATGAGAAGGAAAAAGAGTAGAGGGCTTTTGTGTGAAGAGAGCTTATTGAAGTATCTTAAAGAGTACTTCGTGATAAGTGATGATCTACTTAGATTTCTTTTGGAAACATAAGTGATCCAAGACGGATCATGTTTGAGCCACACTCAATAGCGAGTTCAAAATCCCCACTCATTCCCATGGAACAGATAGAGACATTGTCAAGTTGTTCATAGATCTTAAAGGTTGTTTCAAAACTCTCTTTTATAAGCGCTTGGTCATCAGTGTGCGCACCAATACTCATCACACCTTTGAGGTTGATGTTAGGACAGTGCTCATGGATGTAAGTAAAAAGTTCGATAGCATCTTCAGGAAGTACACCTGACTTACTCTCTTCTTTAGCCGAGTTGATCTGCAGTAGACAGTCCATAGTCTTTTCGTTGTCATGGAGACGACGTTGAAGGGCATTGGCAAGCTCTTTAGAGTCTAATGACTGAAACAAGAAAGGATCGGCCTTGATGAGGGCGTTAAGCTTGTTACGCTGCAAGTTACCGATGTAGTGCCACTCTAGTGGAAGTTCTTCTAGTGTGGCCTGTTTCGCGACTAGGTCTTGAACACGGTTCTCACCAAAGGCACGCTGACCGATGCCATAGAGTTTAGCAACATCGTCAGCGGTGTTGTATTTACTCACAGCGACGATCTTAACGATGTGGTGTTCACTCACTTTAATACGTGCTTGTTCAATACGATCGATGATCTTATCGATATGGATTTTATATTCTAATTCATTCATTGCATTAACCTATTATTATATGTATAAAAATTGCTATATCACCTAGTATAACGAACGATATGCAATTTATTAATCCCTACTGTTACGTATTTTAAAAGATAAAAGTAGGGATGTTCTTGTATTGGTTTGTATCTATTAATGGCATTTTATCAGAAAATTAATTAGTGTGATAACTAACCTGTGAATGATACATCTCTTATTACCTTTACCATTTATACTTAACCCCACTTTAGTGCTAAAAATATTAGGTTATATAACATTTGGGTACCTCTAAAAACTATAGTTTTTATCGGTTATGAAAGCGTATTAATAGAGCAAGTCATGAACAACTTCTCTTGAGGTTTTTATGACATCAAGATTAGTATTGCTAACCTGACACTAAAATTTTAAGGGTGTTTATTTTTATATATGCCGAAAGTCTATTCATACTTAAATGTATTAATCTGATAGATCATAAAGGCAAGAAGCCCAAAACCTATTGCAAGTGATAATATTAATGGTATTATTATAAATCCTTCAAACGTTTGATCTCTTTCAAAATCTTGGTAAATAGTAATCCTATTACTACACTAATGGCAAGTATGATTACTACAACTACATAGAGGCGGGTCATACTTTCATCTTCAAAAACTTTGAAGATTCAAGCAATCAATGAAGTGTCTATAACGATCAACAAAATAAAGATGGCTTTCATAAAACCTATAAACTCTTTGACTTCATCTATTTTTGGCATACCTAACCTTTTTAATACTTAGATTATATCAGAAAGGAATTTATATAAATAAATAGCAGTATCTATTAAAAGTGGCTATTCAATCCCAAGGGTGTTTTTATAACGCATCTCGATATTTTATTATCAAAAGTACTTCATAAAATTAATATTGGTAACCTGACCCTGCTAAGTTTCAACAGGACTCCGACATCCTTATCAATCAAGTGAGAAGTCTCTCAAAACAAAGAGTTGGTGAAAAGATAGCAGTGCTTACAGACAATGAGTATGCGCTGGTTATAAAAGCTTTGTGTAAAAATTTTACATAAAGACTAAGTGCTTATCGGTTGTGCAAGCGTATCAATAGAGCAAGTTAGGAATAACTTCTCTTGAGATTTTTTATACCATTGAGATTAATATTGGTAATCTGACGATGTAAGATGCCTTAAAATAGCTCCGCGTACTGCTTCGCGATGATGTCCCATCTATAACGCTTCTGCGAGACTGCATACATCTTACTAGCTATATTACGAAGGTCTATCTCTTCAAGATGTTCTATGAGTTTGAAGAGCTCTACTGCACAGGCGAAGTACTTGGCTTGATGTTCTGTGGTCTCTTTGTTATAGGCAACATCGAAAGCGAAGATCGGCAGTTCCAAGTGCATTGCCTCTACCAAAGAAGGGTTTGTTCCTCCTGCGCTATGTCCATGAAGGTAGAGAGTACAGTTAGAACGGATCTGGTTGAGTTTTGTCTGATCGTAGATGGGGTCAAGCAGGTGGATGTGACTTAGGTCTCCATACTGAGCACGAAGATCTCTGCCGTACTGACTTTTATCCCAGTTACCTATAAGGATCAACGGTAAGCTTTCTTGTTGCGCCATCGCCTCGACAATGAGGTGAATGTTGTTTTCTGGTTCAATGCGACAGACGCTAAATGCGTACTTCTCTTTTAAAAATGCGAACTCTTTAAACAGCTCATCATCGATGGGCAATTTTTTAACATGGTCAGCACCGTAAGCGATGAGTTCACTCGCTTTGCCATACTCACTTTGGACATACTCCTGGATCACTTTGTTGTCAGTGATGACGACGTCGGCATGTTTCACAGCCTGTTTCTCAGAGAACTTCAAAAACCATTTGGCGTACTTGTTCCACTTATGACGCTTCCACTCCAGCCCATCGATGTTGACGATGATCTTTTTATGGCTTAACTTCTTGATGATTGGTAAGATGACACATCCCGAAACACCAAGGATTAACAAGGTGTCTGCTGTTCGACATGCACGAATAATAGAGATGATGTCATAAGGGATGCTCTGTACACCATTGGCTTTAAGGTTGATGTATTTTAGTGTGGCACCGTTGTAACTCGCAAGCTCTTCTTCATAACTCGTGCCACTACAGTAGACGCTCATGGCATACTCAGATGAGAGATACTTTGTAAGGTATTCCGCTAAGGTCTCGAACCCACCATACTTTGCAGGCAGTCCAACTGTTCCGATTATCGCTATTTTTTTCATTATGGTCTCATTACCTTTATCTCTTCATTGAGGGTCTTTTATTAAACGAGTTTTAAAAACATCCATTCATTATGTTCCGTCATATATTTAAACTTCATAGACGTATAAAAAGAAACAAGTTTTTTATTTTCTTTACCACCATCTGGACGAAGAACCAAATACCGTACTCCGGCTAATTTTGATATTTCAATCGATGTTTGAATAGCATAATACAAAAGCATCTGAGAGATCTTTTCTTCTAAATGCTCATAGGTCTTTTTACGATGTTGGTAATCCACAAAAAGATAATCTATAATAATGGCAGGAAAAGCTTTGTCGTCAAGGTCTATTTTACCTACAGAGAGTGCGACTAGACCTAGCGGACCCGTAAGTACTTTTGAGTTATCCATCACTGTAGTTATCTGAGTATTGTTCAATCCGGCATCTATAAAAGTCTGATGTAAAATGGCTTTTTCACGTTCACCGCGTTTAGGGTGAAACTCAAAAAAGTCTATCATAAGTTTTTTAGATTTTTTACAGCTCGAAGAGGAGAGTTGTTTAAAGTAGAAGTTTGCACTTGAACTGCTCAAGAGTTATCTTCGTTCAATATTCAGATTCATATCCATAACAGTTTTTAAAAATGTTTTTGGGGCTTTAGCTGTTTTGACACGCTCAGCTTCACTCCCTTTCAATTTAGGGATTTTTACAGATCGTATCTCTTTACGTTTTTCATTATATGCGTAAACCATGATGTAAATTCCTTTTTTAATGCCTTATATTAGCATAGGTACCTCTATACTTAGATAAAGAGCTCAGACTAACCCTCATCATTTGCATAGCAGTGCACTGATCTTCTCTTAAAAAATCTCTTCTCTAAAACACTCTGCACGTTTACGTGCTGCTGTAGACAGGGCCTGGCATCTCTCTTCATCTTTAGAAAGCTCCACCATCACCTTAGCTATTGCTTCGGTCTCATACGATGACATGAGGTAGCCTTCAACCCCATCGTGAACAATCTCTGCTGATCTACCAAAGAGCATCTACCCTTCCAACACCTTTTCATACGCTGCAAGCGTCTGTTGTGCTGTCTTGCTCCAGTCAAACTCTTTTTTGATTAAGGTCCGAAAGGATTCGTCGAAGTCACTTTCCATTGCCTTGATGGTCTGTAGTTTTATGCTTTCTATATCATCAGGCATGCAGTAAAAAGCGTAATCTTTAAAATAATCTCGTACCGAGCCTTTGTCTGTCACCACGATGTTACAACCGGCGTAGCCAGCTTCTAAGCTTACTAAGCCTGGTGTCTCTATCCAACTGGTGAGTACGTTCACTTTTGCTTGCATCATATGTTTGAAGACCTCTTCTTGGGTGATGTGCGACACAAACTCTACATTGCCACGTTTAGCGGCTTCGGACTTTAACTGTTCATAGTACTTTTGGCTGTTGGGTGCTGCGTTTCCTATGAACCTTATCTTGTACGGGGTATCTTTCATCGCTTCGAGAAAATTTAGCTGGTTTTTTCTTGCGTCTATTCTTGCCACAAAGGTAATGAGATCCTCTTGCTTTTCTATGTTAGCATCGGCTATGATCTTGTCAAAGAGAGCCGTATCGATGGCGTTGTTTGCTACGGTGTAGTTCTCTTGTTTAAGTCCCAGTCGTGCATTTAAAGCGTCCATTTCCATTTGTGAGTTGGGAAGCATCCAGTCAACCTCTCGAACAATGTTGATCTGGTTTTGTATAAAGCTCTGTTTTAACCCTTCGAGATAAACGGGCTCTTTTTTCATGATGTACTTCGCCAGTGCCTTGGCATACTCAAAGCCATTAATGCCAAAAAGTTTAAAAATGAGTTTTTGTATCAATGGTGCACCGTTAGAAGCATAATCATCAAAGGGCCAATAGATCGTAGAAAGTACTTTCTTGCCTTTATACCCTTTTTGTTTTAAGACCTTAAGATACAACAACAGATCGTACACCCATGTCAAGTCGGTCAAGTGCACAAGGTCATATTGGTCAAAGTCTACACCATCGGGCGTGATAGTAAGGTCACATGTGACCCCTGCTTTTTCAAGGTACTCTTTTGTTTTTAAGATCTGCACCTGCGCCCCACCCGGAGAGTCATAAAAGTTATGTCTTACACAAAAAAGTACTTTACGACTCGTCATTTAGTGCCTCGCTTGCATTGAATTTTAATTCTTATCATGCGTCTCTCTCCTCTTTTAAACATGCTATCACCTTC
>JAJRVE010000221.1 GCA_024277445.1 Campylobacterales bacterium | reverse complement strand
CCTTCGATGGTGGTGACGTTGAAGTCGTAGATGTTCATGGTACTCTCCTCTGCGGCAGTTAGGTTAGTTGCTAATAATAGGGCGAAAAGTGATCGTAATAATCTGGGCATATTAATCCTTGTGAAATGAAGTATAACAGTATAAAAAGGGGATAAGGATTAAAAGAAAAAAGTGGTTTTGTTTTTTGAGTTTAAAAAGAGAAGCGGTCTATTTCTCTTCAGCTAGTAACCTTTTGTATTGGATGATGGTGTTTCCTAGACGCTTTGGGTCAGTTACTTTACGTGAAGCGATATAACCGATGATCGTGCCGTTTTCATCTTTTTTAGGAACAATGTGAACATCAACCCAGTAGTACTTGCCATCTTTACGTAAGTTTTTAACGTAACCATCCCACACTTTGCCATCTTTGATGACCTTCCACATACCTTCAAAGGCTGCTTTTGGCATGTCTGGGTGACGTAAGATGTTATGGGGATGACCTACTGCTTCTTGTTTCGAGTAGCCTGTCATCTCGACAAATTTACGGTTAACAAAGGTGATATTACCTTTTAAGTCAGTCTCAGAGATGAGGCTTCTTCCGTCAAATGGGACTTCTTCGTCGATAGGCGTAGGTCTTGTCATGTTAAAACTCCTAAAATATTGTTGCGATTATAGCTTAAGATTATTTAATTATATAAGATGTTGTGTAAATCGTATGTGAAATAAAATAGCTAACGATAAATCGTAACATTTCCCTATATCAGGGCTTGTAAGAAAGTCTCTTTAACTCTCTATGCTATAATAAGCGAACTTAAAAATGGGGATAGACACATCGATGTTAGCCAGTGAGATAACCGCACTTCTTAGTGACAAAAAAAAGTTACTAACCGAGGTCTATTTTGAACTTCAGACCTATTTTGAATCCAAATATGGAGACGACACCGTCGTTTTTATGGAGATTGGTACCTTTTATGAGGTGTATGAGGTCAACAACGATGATATGCAAGTGGGTAAAGCCAAAGAGATGGCGGAACTGCTCAACATTCAACTGACTAAAAAGAACAAAAGCATCGTTGAGAACTCGGTTAAAAACCCACTGCTTGCAGGTGTTCCTGCGGTCTCATTTGAGCGCTACCTCGCCCGACTGATCCAAGAGAAAAAATACACGGTCATCGTGATCCGTCAAAAAGGTCAACCGCCTAAGGTGACCCGTTTTGTCTCGCAGATCATCTCACCGGGTACGAACTTCGATTACATGACGGATAACGAAGACAACTACATCGCTTCATTGGTCATTGATCAGTATCGTGACATCTACTCTATCGGTTATAGTGCTATTGATGTGACCACGGGTAAGACTTGGTTGTATGAGGCGCATGGTACCTCAGAAGATCAAAGCTTTGCCCTTGATGAGATCTTTAACCTTTTAAATGTGCATAAGACCTCTGAAGTGGTTATCACCTTCTTAGAGGGGGTGCAAAACCAAAAAGAGGTGTTGCGTTACTTAGAGATAGCCGACAGGTTTCACTACTCCATTAACAACGATCGCCATAAGATAAATTATCAAAACGAGCTTTTTCAAAATGTCTATAACATACAGTCACTACTTTCACCCATAGAGCATCTTGACCTAGAACGCTCCCCGATGATCTCTGAGTCTTTGGCGATTTTGGTGCACTTTGTGATCGAACATGATTACCACATCATTCAGAAGCTTTATCGCCCGCAACTCATAGACAACAAGCGTTATATGTACCTAGGTAACAACGCACTCGAACAGTTAGGGGTTATCTCCAAAGATCGTCAGGAGATGACGCTGTTTAAACTCATAGACAAGACCGGTACAGCTATTGGTAAACGTCTTTTAAAAGAGCGTCTGCTTAATCCGCTTTTGGAAAAAGATGAGTTGATTCGTCGTTATAACCTCATTGACAGAGTGAACTCACATACACGTACTTTAGATGAGACACTACGGGGTATTTATGACCTTGAACGTCTGGCACGTCGTATTAGTCTGGGTCGACTCCATCCCTTTGAGATGAACTATGTGTATGAGTCTTTGATGGGGGTTCAGGAGCTAATGAACTACATCAAAAAGCATAAGATCCAGAAGACCCCTTTTTCAGACCAAGAGATCAACGAGTTTATCCGTGATATCCAAAAAAGTGTGGACCTAGAGACATCGCGACGCTTTACCATGGCGACCATTGATGAGAACTTCTTGATGCGTGGGGTGGATGCGAGCATTGATACCTTAGTGGATGAAAATGCAGCGATGTTACAGAGTTTTAAAGTCATCATGGTGGAGATAGAACGACTGCTCTCTCAGGTGACAAGCTCTAATGGTGGTAGTTATGTGACGCTGGGTCTTTTAGAAAAAGAGGGTTATTACATCGCGTTAAGTAAAAACCGATGGTCGATGATAGAGAAGACGTTTAAAGATCAGTTGGTAGAGATCAATGGTGAGATGGTGGACTTCGGTCGTTTTAGCATTAAAAAACTGACTAACAGTGTCAAAATCACTTCGGAACTAACGGACCAGCTTTCTGACAAGATCATGCGTAACCGTCTCAAGATCGTTGCTTTAGCGAAAGAGCGTTTTGTGAACCTACAGGTGCTGTTTGAACGTCGTTATACCATTCTTTTAGAACGTGTCATTCACTATGTGGCCGACTTGGATGTAGCGGTGAGCTCAGCGAAGACAGCAGAACAGTATAACCATGCCCGTCCCACCATCGTGGATGTACGTGAGGATGAGAACTTTATACAGATCATGGCACTTCGTCACCCCCTCATCGAGATACAAGAACGTCAAGGTATCTATGTACCTAATGATATTGTGATGGGAACACGTGACTACCTTGACCTGCCGTATCCTGAAACAGTGATGCTGGATGTGCATGTGCATGATGGTCATGACATCAACGGTGTTTTACTTTATGGGATCAACTCGAGTGGTAAGTCGTCGTTAATGAAGAGTATCGGTATTGCGGTGTTGTTGGCGCAGTCTGGTTTTTATGTGCCTGCTAATGCGATGAAGTTCTCGCTGTTTGATTCCATCTTTACACGAATCGTCTCTAAAGATAACTT
>JAJRVE010000220.1 GCA_024277445.1 Campylobacterales bacterium | reverse complement strand
CCGTTCATTGCTCAGACAGCGGTGGGCAAACGTGAGACACTTAGTGTCTTTGGGGGTGACTATGATACACCTGATGGTACGGGTGTGCGTGACTACATTCATGTTGTTGACCTTGCGGCGGGTCACCTGAAAGCTTTAGAGTATTTGGATGCGCATAATGAGGTATTGACGGTTAACTTGGGTACGGGTAATGGCTACTCGGTACTGGACATGGTAAAAGCTTTTGAGAAGGCCTCTGGTAAACCTGTACCTTACACCATCGTTCCTCGCCGAGCAGGAGACATCGCTACTTGTTTTGCTGATCCTGCTTATGCTAAAAAAGTACTGGGTTGGGAAGCGACTAAGAACATCGAAGAGATGTGTGAAGATAGTTGGCGTTGGCAGTCTAATAATCCTCATGGCTACGGTGAGTAGTTTTAAGAAATATTTTCCCACGGCTTAGTGGGATTAGAGTACGAGCAAAAAGCAGTTCTTATCTAGACTTCGTCTTACTCTAAGTCGTTAATAAAGCTAACTAACTCTTTCTCGTTAAGTGGCTTGGCGAAGAAATAGCCTTGCAAGATAGTACATCCTGTGTTTTGTAGCTCAAATACCTGCTCCTCTTCCTCTACACCTTCAGCGACGATCTTCAGTTCGAGTAGGTTTCCTAGGGTAACGATAGAACGGGTTAGCAGGAGGTTCTGGCGTTCGACTAACATGTCGGCGATAAAGCTTTGGTCAATCTTTAGTTCGGTTACGGGTAGACCTTTTAACATGCTAAGTGATGAATAACCTGTTCCAAAGTCATCGAGAGAGACGCCGATACCTTCTAAGCGTAGACTGGTTAAGACCTCTTTTGCCTTACGTACATCGTCTATAAGTAGACTTTCGGTCACTTCAATGATGAGGTAGTCGTTAGGAAAACCAGTCTCGTCTAAGATCATTAAAACTTGGTTGAGGTAATCATCTTGTAGAAGTTCGTCTGCAGAGGCGTTGACAGAGAGGCTAAATCGTGTCTCGGTTTCAGCCCAGACTTTTAAGGTCATCACGCAGGCGCGTCTAAGTGCAAAACGACCAAGACTTCCTATCTCCCCCATCTCTTCAGCTATGGTTATAAACTGGTCAGGTGGAATGACGCCTAGTTTTGGGTTTTCCCAACGTATAAGCGCTTCAACACCTTCGATACTAAGGTCTTCTGCATTCATTTGTGGCTGTAGCATCATGTAAAACTCATCGTTTTGAATCGCACTACGTAACTCGAGTTCAATAGCAAGACGCTTTTTTGAGGCTTCATCTAAACTACTTGAGTACTCTAAAAACCCAAGCTTGTTCTCTTTTGCCTTATAGAGTGCCATGTCGGCTTTACTGAGGAGGAGATCAATGTCGTCTGCATCTTGAGGATAATGTGCAATACCAATCGTCACCTTGGGATAAAGTGTGATGTTGTCAATGGTGACCACCTCACTAATAACATGAAGGATATGCTGGGCAAATCCGGAGACTTCATTATATTCACGTGGGGTTAGGGCGATAAACTCATCGCCTCCTTGACGAATAACATACTCATGTTCTTTCATAACGGAGAGTAGTCGTTGGGCGATGATGACAAGTAGTTTATCACCAAAGGGGTGGCCGTAGTTGTCGTTGATGGCTTTAAAGTTGTTGAGATCCATAAACAGCGCACTGTAGTGACGATGTAGTTCGTTCCAATGTTCTGTCTTGTGCTTAAGGAAGTAGCGGTTTGGCAGTTTTGTCAAGATGTCATGGTTAGCAGACCAGACAAGTTCATCGGTCAACTGTTGATCGCGGCGATGATTGATAATATAAAAGAAGAGGGTAAAGAGGTAGAACAGCGTAATACCAAAGACAAAATAGTTTAGACGGTTGTAGAGATCATAATAGAGCTTTTCATAACTAACGGTACTGATAGAGATGTAGTTAAACTGTCGGTTGTAGCTAGAAAGAACGCGAAGCTTTTGGTTCTTACGATCATAGATGTCAAAGTAGTTTGTTCCGGGTGAGCGAAGACTAATCGCACTTGCTTGTTGGAGCGTTGTTTGGGGAACGGGTTGGTTGTACCACTCTTTCATCTTGTCTGGTGGAACATCTGAGACATAGGTAAAGTAGTTGTCATCACGAACGATGGCAACCCCAATATGTTTAGGAAGCCCTTTAGCGTTCCATGAACTTTGTTGTAGCGAGAGGTTGATACCTGTGGTTAAGACAAAGGCTATCTCTCCTTTTTTATCTAGTATCGGTGTTCTTAGTGGAATGACCCATTTATCAAGTAGGGGCATATAGTAGGTTCTTCCAATAACCATTTTTTTATATTTGAGTGCTTTTAAAAAGGTGTCACGGCTTCGTTCATCATTCATGAGGTTTGGTAGTGGGTAGTTTTTAGGGATGTAGGAGATGGAGACAAGTTGTCCATCGGTGCGAGCAATGCCAAATCCTGCTAGTGACGGGTTTGTCTCGAGTGGATGGCGAATAAGCTTTTGAATACGTTCGGGGTGGTTAAGAATGTCGTTTTCTAAAAGACGGCCACCTAAAAGTCCTAAAAGTGTCTCGATCTGCTGGAGGTCAGAAGCGTATGAGGTGGAGACCATGGTGTTGATGTATTGTAACTCTAACTCCGCTTTCTCTTTGACCTCGATCCATGATGTCCAGACAAGTACAGAGGTCGCTGTGGCCACAAAAAGGGTGAAGAGAACAAAGAAGGTTGTCATAGTGCTATACCTACGATGAAGCTTCATAAACAGACCTTTAAACACCTAATATTGCTACATTATAATATAACAATATAAAAATTTATTACATATCTGGATAAATAAAATTTATAAGTGGGCTATGTGTAGGTGTGTTCATAAGTCTATAGGTTACTAGTCTATTTTCTAGCTAGAAAGTGGGAATTTAAGGTGTACTATAAGTCTAGGGAACTTATAATGGTTATATTACATTGAAAACAAAGGAGTTATGTATGAAAAAGTACATTGCTGAGTTAATAGGAACATTTTGGTTGGTCTTAGGTGGTGCGGGTGCGGCAGTGTTGTCTGCAGGTTATCCTGAGTTAGGCATCGGTTTTGTAGGTGTTGCTTTTGCCTTTGGTCTAACCGTTCTAACGATGGCGTATGCTATTGGTCATATCTCTGGTTGTCACTTAAACCCTGCTGTTTCCATTGGTCTGTGGGTCGGTGGTCGTTTTGAAGCAAAAGATCTTCTTCCTTACATCGTGGCACAAGTAGTTGGTGCTTTGATCGCAGGCGGTGTTTTATACCTGATAGCAAGTGGTAAGGCTGGCTTCGACTTAGCAGGTGGATTTGCTTCTAATGGTTATGGTGAACACTCTCCTGATGGTTACTCTATGGTTTCAGCACTGATTACTGAGATCGTGATGACGATGATGTTTTTGTTTATCATCATGGGGGCAACAGACAAGCGTGCACCAGCAGCACTTGCTCCTGTGGCAATTGGTCTTGGACTAACACTGATCCACCTTATTAGTATCCCTGTGACCAACACCTCGGTTAACCCTGCACGTAGTACGGGTGTAGCACTATATGTTGGAGACTGGGCTGTTTCACAGTTGTGGCTCTTTTGGGTAGCACCGATTATTGGTGCGGTTATTGGTGCGTTGATCTACCGTTTTGTTGCAAGCGAAGATTCGGAATAGATACATGTTATATTACTTCTCTCACTACGAGAGGAGTCTCTTTTTTATCCTTAATTTCTAATTTTTATCTTTTTATCATCCTCACAAAAATATAGTAAATTCTTATCATAAAAGTCATGAAAACATCTTCTATTTAAGATGAATTGAGTCATACTTAAGTCATAGAAATAGATTCTCTTTTTAGGGATTTTTTAAGATTACAAAGGTCGACTTTATATGGATAGTTCTCTTGTTTTAGCATCAATTATGGTAGCTGTTTTAGTTATCGTCTTGCCCCTTCTTTTTCATCTCACACGTTATTTGGGCGCTAAGAGTGATAATGTTCGCAAAAATGAACCAGTAGAAGGGGGCATACGCCTGACACATAAAGATACCTTTGATGCTTTTAACGCGAAGTTTTTCTTAGTGGGTATCATTTTTTTGATCTTTGATATTGAGATACTGTTTATGTTTCCATGGGCGCTGAACCTAAGAGAACTAGGGCTCTTTGCACTTTTAGAGATGTTTGTTTTTATAGGGCTACTTGTGGGTGGTCTGATCTATGTGTATCGCTCGGGAGTTTTAAAATGGACGTAAGTAACACACACCTTCTTGATGAAGCGGTTGTAACCACGACAGTGGACGCAGTTGTGACCTGGGGACGCGAAGCCTCTCTGTGGCCTTTTGTTTTTGGAACGGCTTGTTGTGCCATCGAGTTTATGGCAACTGCCGCGAGTCGTTATGACATCTCGCGTTTTGGTGCTGAAGTTTTGCGCTTTTCACCACGCCATGCTGACTTGTTAGTGGTAGCGGGTACGGTGAGTTATAAACAAGCTCCCATCTTAAAGCAGATCTACGATCAGATGCCTGAACCCAAATGGGTGGTTGCAGTTGGGGCTTGTGCTTCAACGGGTGGCTTTTATGATAATTACACCACCTTGCAAGGGATAGACGAGATTATCCCTGTCGATGTCTATGTAGCAGGTTGTCCACCTCGTCCTGAAGCGATTATAGATGCAGTTTTAGACATACAGCGTCAACTCAAACGTGAACCAAAGTTTGAAGTGCGAAACGAAGCGTTCAAAGGAAAGTTAGATGATGTCTGATCTTATCCATATAGAGAGCAAAGCACTCTTTGGCACCTTACTCGAAGCCAAAGAAGTTGATGGTTATACCCTTTTACTCGACAT
>JAJRVE010000219.1 GCA_024277445.1 Campylobacterales bacterium | reverse complement strand
TGTCAAGGTCATCTCAACCATGTAAAGGGTGTTGTCTTTTGTAATAAACAGCGCATCAAACTCACCAATCTCATTACGGTTAGTACGATAGACGATCTGTCCTTTGCTGTTAACAGAGAGTGTGTTCGAGATAGACTCTGTTTTAGGCGCGTTGGGACCTTTAGAGATAAACTTGGCGATATCAGGTTGTGTAATAGACCAACGTAACAGGCGCTCATAGATGAAGTTTTCAAAGGCTTCACCCTCAAACGAACGGTATGAGCTAATGTACTGTGGCTCTTCTTCGTCCATCCCCTGTTTCTGTAGCGATAAGAGGTGTTTAATGCCGTACTTGTAGTAGAGCAGATTGTCTTGGATGTCTTTTTTTTCGAGATTATAGATCTCATCTGGCATTTTAAAAATAGGAGTCTCCCTATAGGTACGCAGGCATACCTTTTTTAACTCAACCAACAAAATGACGCAATTGGTAAGCTAACTAATAATACTGACTTATAACTGAAATCTTTATTGGGCGTCTCAAATCAACCGATTATTCACTATAAAATGCCATAATACCGCCATGAATAATAATGAACAGACACCATTTGACTATAAAAAAGCCCAAGAAGATGCCACTTCATGGTTTAACGACTATTATAAAGAGGCAAATAAAGAGATAGAGACTGTTGCCTGGGCAAAAGGTGAAGTAAACCCTTTTTTACAAGAGTACCTAGACAACTTTAGCGGTACACCCGCAAAAGCCATCGTCATAGGTTCAGGCTTAGGCGATGATGCCTTTGCACTTTATGCTGCTGGCTTTGAGGTAACGGCTATCGACATCTCTGAAGAGGCCATCAACTGGGCAAAAGAGCGTTTTGATGGTGCTGAGATAGACTTTAGGGTGGCTGATCTGTTTGATCTGCCTGAAGAGCTACTCGGAGAGTTTGACTTTGTCTTTGAAGCCTTTACCATCCAGTCACTCCCCTTAGCGCTGAGAGATCGTGTCATCACCGCTATTAGCTCACTCATGAAACCAGACGCCCACCTACTAGCAGTTTGTAATGCCAAACTAGACCATGAAAAGTTTGAAGGTCCACCTTGGCCCCTTACCTTCAACGAACTACGCCTGTTTACCATGAAGCAGTGTCGTGAACTTGAGTTCAGCATTTTTGAAAACGAGTCAGCACTTTCAAACCTCAAAGTACGCGCCCTATTCCAAAAAGAGAGTTAAGATGACCTATTATCCTTACGAACGCTTTGTCACAGATGTCAAAGCCCTTGTCAAACTAACCGCTGACTATGAACCCGACACCCTCATCGCCATCGCACGTGGTGGACTAACCCTTGGACATGCCTACGCCTCCGCCACGGACAACCGCCAACTTATGAGCATCAACTCCATCCTTTACGAAGGTGATCAACGCGGTAAAAGCTGCGAGATTTTTAATGTTCCCGAACTGCAACATGCTAAAAAGGTTTTGTTACTCGATGACATTGTGGACAGTGGTCAGACCATCAAAGAGGTACTTGAACATCTGCAAAACTGTTTTCCAGATGTCACGTTTAAGATTGCTTCGATCTACTACAAAAAAACGGCTGTTATCCAACCTGACTTCGCCCTGCATGAAGCCAATGACTGGATAGAGTTCTTTTGGGAGAAAGACTTTTTAGCAGATTAAGCTTTGCTCCCGAAAGCGCTGACTTGTCTGCGCCTAAAGTATTGCTTTGCCCTAAACAAGTTTAGGGTTCCGGACTACTCTTTGTAACTGATGCTACTTTAAAACACTAACACTAAAATACCAACATGAAAAACATCATCATTATCGGTGCAGGGCTTAGCGGTATTTATGCGGCCACCCTCTTGCAAAAAAACCACAACGTCACCATCTTAGAAGCAAGAGACCGCATTGGTGGGCGTGTTCTAACTGTAGATGGTTTTGACATGGGTCCCTCTTGGATTTGGCAACATCAGAAACATATATTGCAGCTCATACATGAACATGGTTTAGAGCTATTTTCCCAGTACACACAAGGTCTAGCACTCTATGACACGCCCAAAGGTGTAGAACAGTTCTCACCGCCACCCTCTGCTCCATCAGCTCGTTTAAAAGGCGGTGTCATCGTGCTTTTAGAGGCTTTAGAGAAGAAATTAATATTAGATACTATTAAATTAAATTCGCCTGTTATAGCCATAGAAAAAGATGAAAAAACTATCACTGTCAAGACCAAAGAGAAAAGCTACCAAGCAGATATTGTTATCAATACTTTACCACCAAGGTTAGCAGTAGAATCTATCACTTACACTCCATCCTTGGCAAATAATATCGTGCAAAAGCTCTCCGACATCCCAACATGGATGGGCGCCTCCGCCAAATGTGTTATAGAGTTTGAGACACCCTTTTGGAGAGAGCAAGGGCTAAGTGGTTTTGGCTTTAGTCATGTTGGCCCACTAGGTGAACTTCATGATGCTTGTACCCATGACAAGGCTGCCCTATTTGGCTTCTTTCATGCACAAGCAAAAGAGAAAAGTGAAGCCGCTGTAAAAGAACAGATGGTGAGACTTTTTGGTGAAGATGCCAAACTTGTTAAGAAGATTTATATCACAGACTGGACAAAAGAAAAGTACAGTTCTGTTGCAGCAGACCACAAGCCGATGGCTACGCATCCTAATTATGGTTTTGATGTAAACGCATATGATGATCGCTTAATATTTTGTGGAACAGAGTCAGCATTTGAAGATGGTGGGTATTTGGAAGGGTGTATTGTTAGTGCTAAAGAAGTGATTACAAAGATATAACTCGAAGCCAAAAGGCTCCGAAAGAATTAGAAGAAAAAGTGACCGATAACCGCACCAACAGTACCAAAATTAGTACCATTAGCAAAGTCTTTATTTAAATCACCTGCCGCTGACTCAAGACCTACTTGCGTAGCCACAGAAAACTTCCCTGGTACAACAAAGTATTCAGCACCCACTAGAGCTTGTAATGACACACCTATAGGATCAGTAGCATAATCTGCATGAGTAAAGCCTAACCGTCCACCAGCAAATAGGTTTACCTCTTCTACTTTCATAAATGTGTAATAACCACCCACAGCCAATGTAGTTAAATGTTTAGAAAAACCAAGTTCTGGTTCAATACGAAGACCAAAATCAAAATCGATAGGCACACGAACACCTGATGCCTCTTTTGCGTTAGATGAACCTGCTGCATAACCTAAACCTACTGTTACACCTGCCGATGCTGTTGTTACCATTGCTAATGTCATCACTGACGCTGCGATTAATTTTTTCATTTTATTCTCCTATGTTTTATTTATATAGAAGTATACAAGATTTAGCTAAAAGTCATTTTAGTCATTTTAATACTAACTAGAAAATAGTTTATGATAGAGTATTGAAGAAGAATAAAAAAGGGATAGAGTATAAGAGCAAAGCCTTACGGCTTTACCTTACATCTTCTAAAAGAAGTAATGAACAAGTAAGTGAGAAACTGTAGCATAACCAGTTGGATCGTCACCACCAATAACTTCAAGACCGGCTTGTGCTCCAAATGAAAAGTCTTCAGTAAACATGTATTCTGCACCAAATAGACCTTGAATACTAGTACTACTACTATCTGTAGTCACTGTTAAACCACCAGCAGTAGTATCAATAGAACTTTTATTGAAAGCTAAACGTCCACCTGCATAAAAATTCACTTTTTCAACTGCCCATAGGTTATAGTAACCTCCTACTGCAAGCGTTGTTCTTGTTGTATCAATATTTCCAGTTGTTGTAGATCCAAAACCTAATTCTGGTTCAATACGCAGACCAAAATCAAAATCAATAGGTACACGGATATTAGCTGGTTGAGCAATACCTGAGTTTTGTCCATCTGCAATTGTATATCCAAGACCTACTTTAACATCTGCTGATGCACCTGTTGTTAATGCCATTGCCATTACTGACGCTGCGATTACTTTTTTCATTTTACACTCCAGTGTTTTATGTCCAAATTATATGCCTTAATGTGTGTGGATACAATAGAATTTAGATTAAACATTATTTAATATATTAAATTGTTATATAAAGTAACAGATACTCATATTTTTTTGTTCTAGAAATTATTTTATTTACCACTTGTTAGTAGCTTATATGCCTATATTTTGGGACGTTACTAAGCTCTGTTATAATTACACACTTAAGGAATATAGATGCAAATAGATAACAGTACAAACATAATCAACGGACTCTTTATGATCCCTGACGAAGGAAGTTTTCTAAAAAAACTAATCTTAGCACGTCCAACGATCTTCAACCCCGATATCTTGTTAGCATTTAAGATCTTGCAAGAGGCACACCCTACTTTAAAGATGATCCAAAAAGAGCACTACTTTGCACTGATCTTGCCGACACAGTCACCAGGCTTGACCCTCGAAGCGATGCTCATAACAACAGAAGAGGATGGCCAACGATACTTTAGTATCTATCATCGTCTTCATTTTGACCAGAACATGTACCCAGGCATGAATATCATCGAAGCAGACGCCTTTTTACGTATGGCTGCTGTTATCACTAACGTACCAGTCAATGAGCGCATAGAAGGCTTAGCAAGTCTACTTAACTATCAGGTCCAAGAGTCGTTGAACATCGAGATCACTATGTTAACCCTTGCAGATGCCAACCCTAAAGTGGTCGAAGAGAACATCCTCCCCTACGTCATGAACGCTGTCTCACGTTTTATGCTTGCCAACACCCTCGACAGTACGGAGTATATCTCACCGATGGGTGCGAACGAGTTAAGTGCACTTATCGCCCGTTGGTGTGACCTACCCCTACTCG
>JAJRVE010000218.1 GCA_024277445.1 Campylobacterales bacterium | reverse complement strand
TATCATTCACCATTTTCATCTCTTCTTTAGTATATCCATTCTCTTGAGGTACATCAATGTGAGGGATAACGTTAAGGGCTATTTGGTGAGCAAAAGCATTACATTCACTCTCACTTAGTTTAAAGGCAAAGAAATCTTGCATCTGTTTTACAAGCTCTTCCATTCCAGCTTTTCCCGCACCTGAAACTGCCTGATAGGTACTTACATCTACTCTCTTTATACCATACAAGTCATGTAAAGGCTTGAGTAGTTGTACCATCTGGATGGTTGAACAGTTAGGGTTTGCGATGATACCTGTGTCTTCCCAAAGTTCAATGTCTTCAGGGTTCACTTCAGGTACGACCAAAGGCACTTTTGGGTCCATTCTAAAATGAGAAGTGTTGTCTATAACCACTGCACCAGACTCTACTGCATACTTTGCATAATGTGCAGAAATGCTTCCTCCTGCTGAAAAGAAAGCAATATCGATATCTCTTCCTACAAATACTTCTTCTGTCAACTCTTCTATCTTGTAACTTTTCCCTTGACACTCTATCTCTGCACCTACAGATCTTGCAGATGCTAAAGGCAAAAGGTTTCCTATAGGAAATTCTACCTCTTCAAGTACTCTAAAAAGCTCTTCACCGACGGCACCAGAGGCACCGACTACTGCTACATTATATGTTTTTCCCATGTTATTCTAATCCTAATGTATTATCGTTATTTCCTGGTGTCACTTCACCCTCATCTTGAGTATTTTCCTCTTCAGGTTTTTCCTCTTTTTCACACTTTGCCATGCTTACAACAATGTCTTTTTTCTCTACGGAAACTACTTTTACACCAGAGGTATTACGCCCTGCTTTTCTGATCTGTTCCATATCGACACGTATCATCTTACCTATAGAAGTTAAACACATTAAGTCTTTATTTTCTTCTACAGCGACAACACCAACAACATCACCTGTTTTAGGTGTGAGTTTCATAGAGATAACTCCTTTACCTGCACGGTTTTGCTCACGGTACTCTGAAGCAGAGGTACGTTTACCAAGTCCTTTTTCAGAAAGCATGAGTAATTCATCTTCTTCGTCTTCTATGGTAATAGCACCACACACATAATCATCTGCAATTTTAAACTTGATCGCTGTCACACCACGTGAAACCCTACCGATCTCTCTTGCATCTTCCACTTTAAATCGGATACAAAGACCTTTTTTTGTTGCTACAAAGAGCCACTTAGTATCTGGTTTTACGATGCTCGCAGAGACTATTGCATCTGTTTCATCTAAGTTAATAGCTCTTACACCATTAGATCTAATGTTTGAATACTCAGAAAGGTTTGTACGTTTTACGATACCTTTTTTCGTAAAGAACACAAGCCCTTTGTCATCATTAAAGTCTGTGGTTGGAATGATAGCCATGATCTTCTCATCTTTTTGAAGATTAATGAGGTTAACAACTGCTTTACCTTTAGCCGTACGAGATCCTTCAGGGATACGGTACACTTTAAGCCAGTAGAGTTGTCCTCTATCAGTCACAAACATGAGTGTATCATGTGTATTTGAGGTAAAGAAACTTTCTATAAAGTCATCATCATACGTGGTTACGGCTGTTTTACCTTTACCTCCACGATGTTGTTTTTCATACTGTTTGACTGGTACACGTTTGATGTAGCCACGATGTGTGATCGTTACAACCATCGGCTCATTTGGAATGAGGTCTTCAATGTCGATATCATCATAATCATCTACGATTTCTGTACGTCTAGGTATGCTAAATTTATCACCTATCTCTACAAGTTCTTCACGGATGATCACATTGATCTTCTCTTCACTCTTCAAGATACTTTCAAGCTCAGCGATCACTTTAAGCAATTCAGCCAACTCGTTTTCAATTTTCTCGATCGCAAGTCCCGTAAGACGTCTAAGTCTCATCTCAAGGATGGCTTTTGTCTGAATTTCAGAGAGTTTAAAGCGTGAGATAAGGTTTTCCATAGCATCTGCATCATCAGAAGATGCACGAATGATCTTGATCACTTCATCGATGTTATCGACTGCAATTTTAAGACCTTCTAAGATGTGTGCTCATGCTCTTGCTTTTTCAAGATCAAAGATGGTTCTTCGAATCACAACCGTTTTTCTATGTTTTAAGAAGATATCAAAAAGTTCCATCAGATTAAATACTTTTGGCTCTTTGTTGTTGATCGCAAGCATAATAATACCAAAGGTCACTTGCATCTGTGTCTGTTTAAAGAGGTTGTTAACTACTATTTCAGACATCGCATCACGCTTAAGCTCAATAACCACCCTCATACCATCACGGTCAGATTCATCACGAATTTCCGAGATACCTTCTATGTGTTTGTCACGTACAAGTTGCGCTATGTTTTCAATAAGTCTAGATTTATTTACCTGGAAAGGAAGCTCATCAATAATAATGATCTCTTTTGTTTTTGTCTCTTCTATATGTGTCTTAGCACGTACTTTTATGCGCCCACGACCTGTAGTATAGGCATCAGTGATCCCTTTTTTACCAAAGATGATCCCTCCCGTTGGAAAGTCTGGACCTTTGACAATTTTCATCATATCTTCTATAGTAGATGTCGGACTGTCTATACGTAAGATCAAAGCTTCGATAAGCTCTTCAAGACGATGTGGAGGAATATTTGTTGCCATACCAACTGCGATACCAGATGAACCGTTAAGTAGTAAGTTTGGTACACGCGCAGGAAGAACATCAGGCTCAGACATAGAATCATCATAGTTTGGTACAAAATCAACCGTGTCTTTGTCAAGATCAGAGAGTAACTCTTCTGCTATCTTTGTCATACGTGCTTCGGTATATCTCATCGCCGCTGCGTTATCACCATCAACTGAACCGAAGTTTCCTTGACCATCAACAAGTGGTGCATGCATAGAAAAGTCTTGTGCCATACGAACAAGTGCATCATATACAGAGTTATCACCATGTGGATGGTACTTACCTATAACATCTCCGACAATACGTGCCGATTTTTTATAAGGGCTTCTGTGTGAAAGATGCAAGTCTTCCATCGCATAAAGAATTCTTCGGTGTACAGGCTTCAAACCATCACGAGCATCAGGCAATGCACGTCCTACAATAACAGACATAGAATAATCAAGATATGAGGCTCTCATACTATCTTCAATTAGAATTTCCTGGATATTTTGATCATCTTCAAACAAATCAGACATTTTCTTCCTTTAAATAAAGTACAAATATTTTATCCAATCTCTTTGTTTAAATACTTAAAAATAGCTCAAAATGGCATTTAGGGGTCTTAAAATAGATTTTTATGATTATTTGACTTTATTGGTTAACATAATAAATAGACTAAAGTGGCTTATTTTATCATTATTTCATTAACATCCTCTTAACATACTTAGAATATAATGCAAGCTATTATAACAAGCAGGAAATTTTATGCCTATCGAACAACTAAAAGACATCGTAGATTATGGGATCATCGGGTTCCTTATTTTCTTGAGTTTCATTACTTTTGCCTATGCCATAGAAAGAATACTTTTCTATCGTTCAGTAAAGATAGCTAACTACAAACATAAACTCGCACTTGAGATCGACTTGAGTAAACGTCTAGCAACTATTGCATCTATAGGGGTAAATGCTCCCTATATAGGACTTCTTGGTACGGTTATCGCTATTATCCTTACTTTTTACATCATTGGTGATCAGCAAGATACTATTGATCCTGGTGAGATCATGAAACACTTGGCACTTGCACTAAAGGCCACTGCAGCAGGATTGGTTGTTGCCATCCCCGCAACGGTACTTTACAATGCCCTACTCACTAAAGTAGACATACTCCTCTCTAAGTGGGAAATCATGCAGGATGAGAAATAGGTATGCGACGCGAACGCTTTGACAAAATGAATGTCGTACCATTCATCGACATCGTTTTGGTACTGTTGGTCATCATCCTTGCAACCTCAACGTTTGTGAAAAACAAAACAATTGTTGTAGACCTTCCAAGTGCCAGTGCTAAAAAAAGTGAAGAAAAAAAGTCTATTCATATTGCTATAGATAAAGAGGGTAAATATTTTTACGATAAAGAAGAGTTAGAACTTGATGCTATCAAAGAGAGATTAGTCAAACTTGACCCTAAAAAGGATCTGGTCTCTTTACATATGGATAAAGCTTCAGCCTTTAAGCACTTTGTGTCGGTGATAGATATACTCAAAACCAAAGGGTTTGAAAATATCTCTATCATTACAAAGCAATAATTTTTATATTCTCCCGTAGAGTGCTACCCTACGATATCATCATCTTATATGGACGTTTTAATTGTTCTTCAAGCTGATGTAAACTCACCGTTCTACCCTCACGAACAAACTCTCTACCATCCATAAAAACCAATATGGTAGGTAAAGAAAGCACTTGATAATGTGCAGAGATCTCTGCATACTCTTGGGCATCTAAAAAGATTTGTTTGAGCTGAGGAAATTCTTTAGTGAATAGTTCTTTAAACTTAGGACGAAGTGCATGGCAAACACTACAGTGTTCTCCTGAGAAGTACAGAAGCACACCTACTTCATCTTTTATGGTTTGTTGGAGTTCATTTAGAGTCATTTTTGTTCCTTCAAATTAATACCTAATATTCGTCATCCTCATCATCAAACTCATCACCTATTTCTAGCTGTACCATAAACTGTTTTGCGAGTATCTCAGATTTTTTGTAAAACTTGTCTGCTATCTCAGGGATAAAATGTTCATGGATATGCTTATTGAAGAGTTCTAACCAACGTTCAAACGTCTCTTCTGTGAGTCTACCTATAAATACATGTGGTAAAAAAGGATCACCCATATACCCTCGCTCTCCAGTCATCATCATAAGCCAGAAGTTATCTAAGGTTCTAAAGTGGTCATACCATTTATCATTTTTTAAGTCATCCCCTAAGGCTTTGATGAAAAAAGGTCCTACCAAGTCATCTTTTATAAGCATCTCATAAAATGAACGTACCATTCTTTCTATCGATCCTCTATCTACTTCAGTTGCAAGCATATCTGATCCTTCTGTATTTTAATGTCATATTATACCTACAAAGCAAACTTTTAGCGATTGACAGATATCAAGAAGAGCAAGAGAGCTTTTTATTTTTAAATTCTTCGGGTGTGGCTTCTGCCCATCTTTCATATTTTGGGTATTCTGCAAAAGGATCTTGTGCTATTTTAAACAGATCATCTACAAGGGAAAAGTCCCCTTCACTTGCTGCATCTATAGCTTCTTGAAGCATATAATTTTTTAAAACATATTTTGGATTGGCTGCGAGCATTTGTTTTTTTCTCTCTGTTTTATCTATGTATTTGATGCGTTCATCATATCTGTCTAACCAATCATTCATCGGTTCATGGTAGAGTCCCGTACTCAAGAGCTTCTCTCTATCCCCCTCGTAGTGACTGAGTGTTCGCATAAAAAGTGTATAATCAACATGTAAGGTTTCCAACATATCAAACATATCTTCTATCAGTTCTGGGTCTTCTTCTACTGTACCTTCTAGTCCTAGTTTTTTACACATATAGTAGTGTAAGTATCTCAAATAAATCTTATCGTAAATAGAGAGTATCTTTTCCATTTTGTCCATTGTTGTCAAAGGGCTCAATGCCCGCATCAAAGACTGGAGATTCCATTTTGCTATTTGGGGTTGATTGGTAAAGCTGTAGCGTCCATCTACATCGGTATGGTTACACACATGCTCATGTCTAAAGTCATCTAAAAAAGCGTAAGGACCGTAGTCTATAGTTAGCCCGGCTATGGACATGTTGTCTGAGTTCATCACGCCATGGT
>JAJRVE010000217.1 GCA_024277445.1 Campylobacterales bacterium | reverse complement strand
GCTCATCCATATGTCCTGGAAGGTAGTCCACTTCGTAACCAAAGAGTACTTCGATCTTGTCGGCATATTTGGCTTTAGCATCCATAACCCACTTCTTGTACTGCTCCATCTGCTCAAAGCTCATACGATATTTTGGATCAAAGTCCATCGGTGCGTGGTCTGAAAAACCATAAACATCGATTCCTTGTCTGATCGCTTCTTGGACATAAGCGTCTACTGTGCCTTCAGCGTGATTACAGAGGGTGGTGTGGTTGTGAAGGTCGATTTTCATAAGGACTCCATCTAAAGTATTGCTGTAATTATACTCTTAAAGTACACCCTCTTTTACTAATACGCTAAAATGTCATCAAAATAATGACATACAGAGATGTCAATCATAAAGAGTCTGCCATGAATCAGAACAAAAAAGTTGAGTTGTTATCCCCTGCGGGTAACTTGGAGAAATTAAAGATCGCACTAGACTATGGTGCGGATGCTGTGTATGGTGGTGTAAGTCACTTCTCGCTTCGTATTCGCTCGGGTAAAGAGTTCTCGATGGAGGATTACGCTGAAGGTATTAAGTATGCCCATGAGCGTGGTAAAAAAGTCTATACGACGATTAACGGGTTTCCTTTTAATTCCCAGCTAAACCTACTCAAAAAACATATAGAGAAGATGGCGGACCTAAACCCTGATGCGATGATTGTTGCCACACCGGGTGTTCTTAAACTTTCACAAGAGATCGCACCACACATCCCAAAACACCTCTCAACCCAAGCCAATGTTATGAATGTACTTGATGCGCAGATCTATCATGACATGGGTGCTCAGCGTATTATTACCGCACGTGAGATCTCGTTGCGTGACTTAACAGAGATCAAAAAAGAGCTTCCAAACCTTGAGTTAGAGGTCTTTGTTCACGGTTCGATGTGTTTTGCCTACTCTGGACGTTGTCTTATCTCAACACTTCAGAGTGGGCGTGTACCTAACCGTGGTTCGTGTGCAAATGACTGTCGTTTCCCTTACGAGATGTATGCAGCTAACCCTGAGACAGGAACCCTCTTTAGACTCGAAGAAGATCCGGGCATTGGTACGTACATCATGAACTCCAAAGACTTGAACCTTGCCTCACACATGAAAGAGATCTTAGACTCAGGTGCTGTGGACTCTGTGAAGATAGAAGGGCGTACTAAGACCTCTTACTACGCAGCGACGACAGCAAAAGCTTATAGAATGGCAATTGATGACTACTATGAAGGCGAGAGCCATCCTGAGAAGTACCAAGAAGAGATCCACTCCATGCAAAACCGTGGTTTTACCGATGCGTATCTCATAAACCGTCCGTTTGAACGCCACGATACACAGAGTCTAGACTTTACGATGCAGATGGGAAGCCATCAAGTAAGTGGTATGGTGACGCCAGATGGCGAGCACTTCTTGTGTAAGTACAAGACACTACCGGGAGATAAAGTAGAGATCATGGCACCCAAAGGGACGTTGATCGAAGAAGTTGATAATGAATTTGGTAAGGTTGTCAAAGAAGATGAAACCTACTATATAACCTTCAAAAAGTTAATTGCTGAAAATGGCAAAGAGTGGGAGTCAGTTCACAGTGGTAACGTTAACCCTATCAAACTACCAATCAAGCTACCGCAATATACATTCTTACGTATACCCTCAACAGGTATCGATCAGTCACCACCACAATAGATTAAGATTCATATGAAATGCTCACCTCGTGAGCTAATTTTCATTTAAAATTCAACATTTAACACTAATAATTTTAAAAGATGTGTCCAAAGTTTATATAAAGACCACTGCCTTCAACACTCTGTCCATAGTCCACCATAATGATCGTAGATTGGTTCCATGCGATTCTTAGACCTGTGCCTAGTGTGTATTTGTAGTTTGAGAGGTCTGTGTCACTTACCTTGTCAAACACTTTTCCAGCATCTACAAAAGGAACGGCGATAAACTCAAAACTTTGGCCGTAGGTATGAGCTTCGTAGAGACTAAAGCGAGGTTCAAAGTTAATGACAGTCTTTACATTGGCGACGAAACGGTCTTGCTGATAACCACGAAGTGTACGAAAACCACCGAGACCAAACTTAAACTCATCGGCAAAACCAATGGTGTTTTTGTTGTAAAAAGGAGTGTCGCCACTTTGAACAGAGTATACCCATCGAAAGGCTAGGGTTAAAAAGTCAGCGGCCTCAGGGGTATAGAAGTTACGGGTTGAGAAGTTGTAGCGTTGGTGCCCATAATCACTTCCGAGAAGTTTTCCATAGAGGCCTACCGTGAGGTCAAAAACATTTCCATTTTTGGGGTTTGGTGCGAAGTCTCGTGAGTCATAGACCAAGGCGAGTTTAATGCCGTTGTCCCATCCCCCTTCTGAACCAACTAGTTGGTCGTTTTGACTGTCGTCATTGAGTTTGTTCTCTTGAGAATGGGTGTCATTGATAGTAGTGTTTTCGTAGGTTTCTATGTTGGCGTGGGAGAAGTTAACACCAAAGGTCATCCGGACTAAGCCACCAAAAAAGTCACGTGCAAGGTTGACTTCAGCAGTAGGTTTCTCGATCAAAAAACGATTGTAATAACGACTTCCTATGGTGTCAAGATAATCTTGCTGTTGCTCGGCCGTTGAAAAAGTCTGTGTCGTTCCTGGAGCAGATAGTTTATTAAGTGAGTCAGCAGTTGTTCCAAAATAGGTAGCTTGTGTATTTTTTTCATAGAGTAATTCACTGGTAATACGAAAGAGAGAGTCATTGATGTAGGGTGCATCAAAGTGTAGAACATGGTACTGCCAACCATTAGTCGTCTGTAAAAACTGACCATAGATCTCGTACTTATAAGGCGTCATCTCAAAAAGTGGTGAGCTCTTTTCGCCATTATCATGCCAGTAGACACGCGCACCATAGCCAAAACCTTTGTCTGCATCATAGTTGACAATAGGTAGACCGGTGAAGTAGCTACCATCTTGTTTATCCTCGATTTGTGAATGGGTTAGTTTAGGTTTCGCATAGAGTTCGTTCGTGATATCCTCTGCCATGAGGAGTAAAGGTAGAAAAAGTATCCATAACAGTCGCATAAAAAGCCTTGCATCATTTTAATTGAACCCTCTGAACAAATCAGACGTTCTCAGCAACAAGAGAAAGATGGTAGTACAAGGCAAAAGCAGGCAGGAGCTACTAGTAGCTTCAAGTGCTTTTAACGCAGTAATAGCGTCTCTCTCTTGTTGCCCTTCGGAAGGGCTTTACAGAAGCGATCTTGCACAGAATTTTTCATCGTCGTAGCTTTGGCTATGACTCTAAAAAAGTTCTGCACAATCCCACCTCTGTAAAACCCTCTGAGAACGTCTGATTTGTTCAGAGGGTTCAATAGTGAATATTACACTAACTCTACTCAAGATCGGATTTTATTACGCCACCAACTAAACAGTCAAAAACTCAAGAGAGTGAGAAGAGGTAAGATTTAAACGAAGAGATACGAGGCCTAGCCGTAGCTAAGCCGAAATATCTATTTGTTTGAAGATTGCTTCTTATCGCTCTCCCCGAAGGGTGAGGGTACTTTTGCACATACTCTGCGTTAGACAACCTTCAGTGTAGCTACGGCTACGCTGAAGAACATCTGCCTTGATTATGCACAAAATTACCCTCATTGAGATTTGACTGTTTAGTTGGTGGCGTAATAATAATTTTTGTTAGAGTGATTTAGCTATAATCTCGGCATTAAATTTAGGGTAAGACCCATTGAGGACATTTTATGAAATTCGTTTCAATCATCATCGGAAGTAAAAGCGACTATGAAGTCATGAAGTCATGTGCAGATACATTAGAAGCATTTGGTGTACACCATGAACTTGTTATCTCTTCAGCACATCGTTCACCAGACCGTACAAAAGCATACATCAAAACTGCTGAGCAAAAAGGGGCGAAAGTCTTTATTGCAGCGGCAGGTATGGCGGCACACTTAGCGGGTGTACTAGCATCTCAAACAGTGAAGCCAATTATTGGTGTGCCGATGAGTGCTTCTGCGCTTAGTGGTATTGATGCACTTCTCTCAACGGTACAGATGCCAGCAGGTATGCCAGTAGCAACCGTAGCCATTGGTAAAGCCGGTGCGATCAACTCTGCTTACCTTGCTATGCAGATTCTTGCACTTGATGATGAAGATCTTGCGATCAAGCTTAAAGAAGATCGTATCGCTAAAGCGAAAAAAGTTGAGATGGACTCATTAGAGATCGAAACGATCATAGACTAAACGCTTTTTGAACTGTTAAAGTACCGTCACTCCTGCTTTCGTAGGAGTGATAATTTTTCTTATGCTCAACCAAACCTTTTTCTGGAGCTACATCTATGACCATTGACAATGCCTGTGTTGAATGTATCATTAACCAAAGTCGCCGTGTGAGTGAAGCGATAAGAGCCGATGATGCCTTGAGCAAACGTATGGTTGATTATGTGGAAGCTGCAGGGGCGCAATTTGACTTTACAAAGTCACCGCCTGAAGTCGCTTCGAGTATTTATGAAACGATGGCAGAGATAGCAGGTATGGAAGACTTGTATGGTGAACTAAAAGCACATGCCACTGAAAAAGCGAAGACTTTCATCCCGCAACTTCGTAAAGAGCTTGAAATGTCTACTGACCAACTTCTAACCGCGATAAAGATAGCAGTAGCAGGTAATGTCATCGATCTTGCCGCTGAGGTGACCTTTGATCTGCATGAAGAGATGGGGAAGATCTTTGAGACAGACTTTGCCTATGATGACATGGTGCCGTTAGCACAGGCTTTAGATCAGGCATCCACACTTCTTTACATCGGTGATAATGTTGGCGAACATATTTTTGACTATCTCTGTATCGAAACCTTACAAGAACTCTATCCTAAGTTAGAAATATCGTATATGGTGCGTGGTAATCCCATTATCAATGATGTTACCATGTTCGAAGCAAAAGAGGCAGGTTTTGACACCTTGTGTCACCTAGTAGACAGTGGGGTTAACACCCCTGGTTTTGCTTATGAACGTGCCAACAAAGAGAGTCAAGAACTCTTTGACAGTGTAGACCTTGTCATCACTAAAGGGATGGGAAACTATGAGTGCCTCTCTCCCTCTCCACGATCAAACCTCTGTTATCTCTTAAAAGTAAAATGTAATGTTGTTGCTAACTCTCTTGGTCAGAGTGTTGGTGACATCATCTGTAAGATGAATTAAAAGGAAGCGTATGTACTCTCGTTCACTGGTCTTTGCACAATTTTCACTTATTGGTCTTATGGTTGTCTACTCTAGGGGAATTTTTTCTTCATGGATAGCTATGGGTATTTTGTTAGCAGGTGCATTGTTTGGTTACTGGGCGATCCGTCATAACCGTGGCGGAAACTTCAACATACGTCCAGACTTAAAAGAGGGCTGTGAACTCATCACAACCGGACCCTACCATTTTGTACGCCACCCTATGTACACCTCAGTCACACTCATGGCCTTAGCCTTAGCGGTTGCAACACCTACCTATTTACAATGGAGTAGTTTGGCACTTCTTATCGGGGTATTAGCGCTGAAAGCGGTACGTGAAGAGGGACTTTGGTGTGAAGGAAGTGAGGCGTATAAGGTCTATATGACGAAGACCAAAAGGTTTATTCCTTTTGTCTTTTAGTGAGGTTTTTTATGGTGATCCGACAATTTTTTCAGACGATTACTGTATTCTTCACGTTGAAGTTTGTAGAGAGCTTCAAGATCTTTACGTGAGATTTTTGTCTGCTGCGAAGATGCTTTTGTAGATCGTTGCAAAGTAGAAACAGCCCGTCCACTACTCTTAAGCTCGCCATTTTGAATGACAGCTGATTCCATCTGTTTTTTTTGTTGATTGTACACCATGATTTCGCCATCATCTTTTTCCATCCAGTGAAGATATTGATCTCCTTGAAGGTGATAGGTAATTACTTCTCCATTCGGTTGTGTAAATGTTCGTTTACCTTGATAAGCAGGTGCCGCGAAAAGTAGCTGTCCTAAAAATGTGATAATGAGTAAAAGTTTCATAGAATCTCCTTTTTTACTTACTAATAGTGACAGACATAGTACTAGAAGGACTAGAGATATCACTAAAGTAGATAAAACTAGAATCACCAGTGTAACTGTCTGTATTGGGGGTGGTAGTTGGTGTGAAGGTAGTGACATTACCTGTGTAATAGAGATTTAAAGCAGGGTCACCATTGCCAGAGTCTACACTCGGACCTGCAGCTTCTTCAAGGTCTACTCCTTTATGGTAAGGATCAATATTTACTTCATTAGCCGCACGTTTATTTCGTATAATAGTTTCATCAATGTGCCAAATTGCCATCCCTCCGACGTAAGCATTGTTAATATCTTTTAAGCCTGTGTCATAACCAAAGTCACCTCTGTTTTCAACCAAAAAATATTCATCTGGATTTCCATTGATAGGTACTTTGATGATATTATAATCAGTAGTGCCTGTTGCGTGAACTGACAAAGTAGTATCACTAGAACTAGATGTATCGTACCAACCACTCTCTATCTTACTCCAAGCGCACATATGTGTTGGTGTGTCACCTGCTTCTCCTGTAATATCAGCTTGTCCCCATGAACCATTCGCCATGAGACCGTAATAGCCAATACGTGTAGATGATCCATAGTACAGGTCAGGTAGATCAAAAGTAGCATGACCTAGTTCATGGGCGATAATCCCAATGGTTGCATCATGACTGTTAGTGGTACTGTCATAATGGCGTTCTCCAAAGACAGCGTATTTTCCTCCACTACCACAGCCTAATAAGTTGACACCATCAAAGGAGTAACTACTTGTTGTACAGTCAACATGAGCCCAAATACCACTTGCATACATACCACCAGAGTAAGCGTCTTCTTCACCAGCAAGAATATACATGATTATAAGTTCATTAGGAGTGACCTTTCCATCGTGATTTGTGTCATAGATACTAAAGTCAAAGCCATTAGTATCTACCTGGATTAATGCTTGTTCCAATATAGGGTAGAGTCTTGTTTTTATATCATTTATCCATGCGCTAAGATTCTGACCAGAGTAAAAATTTGGATGGTTTTGGTTGAGTTTAATCAGTGTCATTCCAGAAGACACAGAATTGTTAGTTACAGGAGAAAATTGAAACTGCTGTGCAGATATCTCATCATAATAATGATTTACCGTACTTTGAGAAGTTCCAAAGATTTTGTTTTCCCATGTTGAAATGGAAGATGAAAAATTATAATCATTAAACTCTACGCCTATAACAAGCATTGGACGATAATCTATTGATGTCGTTGTTGGTGAAAGTACTTCTCTTTCAGCAGGAGTGGATGTGGAATTTTCTGAACACCCAAAGATAAATATAGGAAGTAGAAAAAATAATAATCTGTTCATTAAAAACCTTCTATGAATTTTGTCATAATTCTTTAATATTTGTATGACTTATTATATCATGTAAGTATTAGCAGTCTGTTAGTAGCTTTCGGCGTTAAGAAAGTGATAAAAATGCTATAATGCGCCAATTATTTTTACGAGGGCTTAGATGATTACTTTTAGTGACTTACTTTTAAAACTACAACAATTTTGGAAAGAGCAGGGTTGTAACATTGTTCAACCTTATGACATTCCAGCAGGTGCGGGTACTTTTCACCCTGCAACCTTTTTACGTTCACTCGATTCACAGCCGTGGTCTGTGGCCTATGTGGCACCTTCTCGTCGTCCTACAGATGGACGTTATGGTGAGAATCCTAACCGTTTAGGAAGCTACTATCAGTTTCAAGCACTGATCAAACCAAGTCCTGATAATATTCAAGAACTTTACTTAAAAAGTTTAGAATACCTAGGATTGAACCTACAAGATCATGACATTCGTTTTGTAGAAGACAACTGGGAGTCGCCAACACTTGGTGCTTGGGGACTAGGCTGGGAAGTGTGGTTAAACGGTATGGAAGTGACACAGTTTACTTACTTCCAGCAGGTTGGCGGTATTGCTTGTGACCCTGTTGCGGTTGAGATCACTTATGGAACAGAGCGTTTGGCGATGTACTTACAAGGGGTAGACTCTGTTTTTGACATTGTTTGGAATGAAAACGAGCATGGTAAGACCTACTATCGTGACATCCATAAAGAGAGCGAGATTC
>JAJRVE010000216.1 GCA_024277445.1 Campylobacterales bacterium | reverse complement strand
TAGACTCCTTCCCAATTACCGCACCATCTAAGATAGTAGCACTCATCCCGATCAGACAAGCATCTTCGATGGTACAGCCATGCATCATAACACGGTGTCCTATGGTCACGTCAGAACCGATAATGGTCGGGTTACCATCAGACATATCGGCTTTTTTGTAGTGGGTGACATGGATCATACTTAAGTCTTGGATGTTGGTACGATCACCGATGGTGATGTAGTGAACATCCCCACGCACCACACAGCCAAACCAGATGGAACACTCTTTGCCCATCGTCACATTACCGACGACATCAGCAGAAGGTGCTATCCATGTGTTGGTCCCTAGTTTGGGTGTCCATTGTTTAAAAGGGTAGATCATTTTGGTTCCTTCTGTTTTGATGTGTCGAATAGGTCGTCATTCCTGCGGAGGCAGGAATCAACAAGTTTTTGTGTTCGTAATGTTTAACTGTAAAGAAGTCTTAGTTCGTGGATCCCTGCCTTCGTCGGAATGACGGGTTTGTTGTGCAAACTAACATTCATCATTAATAATTCAAAATTAAACATTTGTAAGAGAGACTAGCTCTCTTTAAGTAACCTTGTTGCCAACTTCTGTACATAGTTCGGGGTATCTTTTTTCAAAGACTTATAGACCTTGTTAGTGTGACTCTCAAAGAGCTTTTGGTTGTTGATGATCTTGCTCTGTTCGTGGGTGACACGGTGGTAACTTCCATCACTTTGTAGCTCATGAGACAAGACGTTGTCGGAGACTTGCAGTTGTAACATGTTAAGTAGTTTTTCTGCACTCTCTTCATCTTCGATAGCCGTTAAAAGCTCTATACGACGTACAAGGTTACGCGGCATCCAGTCAGCACTAGAGATGTAAAGTTGAGGTGCGGCATGTTTGAAGTAGAAGACACGCGCGTGTTCAAGGTATTTACCGATAATGGAGACAACACGAATGTTTTCACTCACACCTTCAACCCCTGGTTTTAGACAGCAGATACCACGCACAATAAGGTCGATCTTAACACCTGCTTGTGAGGCTTTGTAGAGACCACGGATGACATCTTCATCAACAAGAGAGTTAACCTTAGCGATGATGTGACCCTCTTTACCTTTTTTCGCCTCGACTTGGATCATGGAGAGGATCTTCGGCTTGATCTGCGTTGGTGACATATAGAGCTTGTTAAGCTTACCTTTTTTGCTAAAACCTGTTAAGAAGTGAAAGAAACGGGTTAAGTCATTGGTAATCTCTTCGTTACAGGTCATGTAAGAGGTGTCGGTGTAGATCTTAGCCGTTTGTGGGTTGTAGTTACCCGTCGCTAAGTGGGCATACTGCTTAAGTTTACCATCAACTCGTCGGGTGATGAGGGTTGCTTTAGCGTGGACTTTAAAACCAGGGATACCGTAGATAACATGCGCGCCTGCATTTTCTAAGGCCTTTGCCCAGATGAGGTTGTTCTCTTCATCAAAACGTGCTTTGAGTTCTACCATGGTGGTGACTTGTTTACCTGACTCTGCTGCTTGCATCAGCGCTTGAACGATCGGTGAATTGGTACCTGAACGATAGAGTGTCATCTTAATGGAAACAACATCAGGGTCTTTTGCCGCATTTTGGATGAGTTTGACAACAGGTTCAAAACTCTCATAAGGGTGGTACATTAAGACATCTTGCTTGTCGATGACGTTGAAGATCTTTTCAGTTGTGTCAAAGGGTGGTAGCTGACGCGCTTTAAATGGTGCGGCTGTTAGGTGAGCAAAGTGTTTGTTGCCGACGATCTGCCAGAGACTTCCCAAGTTTAAGATGTTGGTGAAACGGTAGATGTCATCTTTAAAGACGTTGGTGTGACGGTTAAAGAAGTTGAGAAGGTCTGGGTTGGCCTCTTGACCAAGTTCCAGACGTACCAACTCTCCTTTTTTACGTAGGCGCAGTCCCTCTTCAAGGATCTCCATAAAGTCATCGGCTTCTTCCTCTTCAATGGTGATGTCGGCGTTACGTGTAACACGAAAAGGGATGTGGTTTTGCAGTTCATACCCAGGGAAAAGTTCGCCAACATGTTCAGCAACAACACTCTCTATGGGAACGTAACAGCCATCTTCAAGCTCTACAAAACGAGGTAAAACACGGGGGATACGGACGAGCCCATTACGCTCTACATTTTCATTTTCAAGGTCTTGAAGACTAACGATCATACCAAAACTAAGGTTGTTTAGGTGTGGGAATGGGTGAGTGGCATCAACGGCAATAGGGACGATAACCGGGTAGATCTGTTCAGTAAAATAACGGTTAAGTTGGTACTTTTGCTGCTGGTTGACTTGGTCATAGGACTTAACCGAGATCCCCTCTCCTTCGAGCTTTTTAAAGATCTCGCTAAGGGTGTATTCGACTACTTGCAACTCTTGGTGAAGGTACTTGCGTATCTCTCTGAGTTGTTGCAAGGGAGTGAGTCTATCGGCTCCAGAGACCATCACGCCAGCAGAGAAGAGCTTCTTGAGTCCAGCCACACGGATCATGTAGAACTCATCAAGGTTGGTACCGTAGATAGCAAGGAACTTTAGACGTTCAAGAAGCGGTTGGCTTTCGTCTTGTGCCTGCTTGAGTACGCGTGTGTTGAATTGTAGCCATGAGAGCTCACGGTTGTTATAAAGTTTTGGGTCTTTTAGATTGATCATAAAAATTCTTCGTAGATTGATTTTGGTCATTATAACATAAGCGAGTAAACCCCTATTTCAAGGGACATTCTTTCGGTAGTTGTAATATGATAGTGACTTATTCACTAAGGCTTGTTATACTTTGATTATTCAAAAACTTAGGAAACAAAATGACGATTATGCAGATTATTTTACTAGGGGCTTCAGCTTTTTTTGCCTTTAAGATCTACGAACATATGCAAGGTTTACAAGATCCTGATGGTACACAAGAGGATGAGGTGATCGAAGAGAAGGTTGATATTGATGCCTTGGTGGAAGAGGCGGACAAGGCGTATGATGCAGGGCGACTGCTTGAGGCGAGGGAGTTGTTGCAAAAGGCGCAGAACCACGATAGCAACATCCCAGAGTTGACTAACCGTTTGGGCTTCATCGTGAGTCAGATGGGCAACCATGAAGAGGCGCTTAAACTTTATAACCATGCTTTGAGTCTGCGTGAAGAAGATGTAACGCACCTTGCCATCGCTTCACAACTGCGTGAACTTGGTCGTTTAGAAGAGGCTGAGGTGCATTATAAACGTGCAATTGCACTCGACCCTGAGTATGAAGTGGCGTACTTTAACTTTGCCAACTTACTTGTTGACATGAACCGTACCGCAGAAGCGAAGATGATGTATGAAAAAGCACTCGAGATCGAGCCTGAACTCACAGCAGCACAAGAAGAGTTGGACAAATTAAATGGCAAGTAATCAAGCACGACTAGCGGTGTTAATAGACGCTGACAATGCACAAGCTTCTATAGTTGAAGAACTTTTGGGTGAGATCGCACAGTATGGGGTGGCGAGTGTTAAGCGTATTTATGGCGACTGGACGGACACCCGTCTAAAAGGGTGGAAGGGTTCTTTGCTCGAACATGGTATTAACCCTGTGCAGCAGTTTGCCTACACTACGGGTAAAAATGCAACGGACTCTGCGCTTATTATTGATGCGATGGATCTGCTTTATACTGATAAACTTGATGGCTTCTGTATTGTCTCGAGCGACAGTGACTTCACTCGTTTGGCAAGTCGTATCCGTGAGTCTGGTCTTAAGGTCTATGGTTTTGGAGAGAAGAAGACGCCTAAGGCTTTTATGAGTGCTTGTGATAAGTTTATTTATACTGAGATACTGCGTAAGTGTGATGAACCGAGTGAGACCAAGCAGAAACGTACACCACCTAAAACGCAGAAGCTTGATCTTAAAGTCCTTAACATGTTACGACATGCTGTCGATGATACGGTGGATGAAGCAGGATGGTCGCACTTGGGTTCTGTTGGTCAAAACATCTTAAACAAGTCACCTGAGTTTGACTCACGAAACTATGGTTTTAAAAAACTGCGTGACCTTTTAGAGAGCAGTAAACTTTTTGAGTTTAAAGATGTAGACCCGCTTGTTCATAACAGTGGTGTACGTGTGCGTGTTAAACGTAAAAGGAGTTATACATGATCTTAGGTGATATTTACGAAAAACTAGATGCGATTTCACCTTTTGAACTACAAGCTTCATGGGACAATTCTGGTCTTATTGTAGGTAGTTTAGACCAAGAGGTGACAGAAATTGTCCTAAGCATCGATATTGATGAAGCACTAATAGACGATGTCCAAGAGGGTGCGCTTATCATCACACACCATCCTCTTATCTTTAGTGGTCTGAAGTCGTTGGATTATGCTACTTATCCTACCAAGTTGCTCGCTAAGATGATGGCAAAAGGTATTGCTAACATTGCGATGCATACGAACTTCGATCAGACACACTTAAACCGATATGTGGTGGAAAAGGTCTTAGAGGAGAAGGTGGTAGATGAGGGAGATTACCTACTTTATTTTGATATTGAGGCGACTTCGATAGAGAAGTATCGTTTGGAAGTTAAAAAGGCCTTTGGTTTAGAGCAGACAAGAGCAGTAATATCAGATGATCGTCCGATCAAACGTGTGGCACTGTGTACGGGTTCAGGTGCTTCAATGATCAAGGATGTTACGGCAGATCTCTTTTTAACGGGTGACATAAAGTATCATGATGCGATGGAAGCAAAGGCACTTGGTCTTAACATGATCGACATTGGTCACTATGAAAGTGAACGTTTTTTTGGTGAGATCTTAGCACCATATTTGAAAAATTTAGGATTAACGGTTATAATTTCATCATCAAAAAACCCATTTACCTATTTGTAGATGAACAGTACCCTTGTTTAGGGCGCTACCAGCACTTTCGACAGCCATCTGCGCTGTATAATTTTAAGGAAAAAGATTGAACAAGCACTTACAACAACTTATCGACCTATCTAAAGTAGACAAAGAGATCGACGCATTTGAGCCTCAGATCGAAGAAGCGAACATCAAGTATGAAGCAGCATTAGCTAAAAAAGAGAACCTTGAAAGTGCTATCGCAACACTTGACGAAGAGTCAAAGCATGAACAAGTCAAAAAGCAGAAAAATGAACTTCATATTGCTGAACTCTCTGCAAAACTAGAAGAGAACAGTAAAAAAAGCGGCGATGTTAAGACAGAGCGCGAGATGAAGTCACTTCAACTCGAAGAAGAGATCGCTAAAGAGCAGGTTGCTTTTGCTAACGAAGAGATCGAGCGTCTTGAAAAAGTGATCGAGAACAAGCAAGAGAAGATGGCTGAGCTTAAAGCGGAGATGGAAGAGATCGAGGCAAACCTATCTTCTGTTAAAGAAGAGGTAGATGCTAAACTTGCTATCATCAACACCGAACGTCAAAAAGTGTTTGAAGCAAAAGAGAAACTTGTTTCTCAGATGAACCAAAAAGGTCTTTCTTTTTACCAAAAAATCCGTCGTTGGGCTAAAAACACAACAGCGGTAGAAGTAAAAAACCAAGCATGTATGGGTTGTTACATGGTCATCAATGATAAGGTCTATTCAGAAGTTATTAAAGGTGAAGAGATCACTAACTGTCCACACTGTGGCCGTATTCTTTACATCGAGCCTTCTACTGAGGCTGCTGAAGCGTAACAACACTTCAGAGGAGTTAATGTAATGAAACCCTTTACACTCCTCTACTTTATCTTAGCAACACTGCTATATGGTGTTGCTCTTCCTTTTTTGATCCTTATCTCTTTTAAAGCCAAATACAGAGAGTCCATACCAGCGCGTTTTTTTCTCTGGAAAAATGGACGGTTTAAGAAGAGTGATATCTGGTTTCATGTCTGTTCATTAGGTGAAGCACGCGCCTTAGCCCCGATTATGGCTCTGTTAGAAGGTCGTGAGATCTCTATCTCCACCATTACTCACACGGGTCATGCTGAAGCGTCTAAATATGAGGCTGAAGTGCGTTACTTGCCTTACGAAGCGATGCTTCCTTTTTGGGTGAATAAGCATCAGTACCTCGTAGTACTAGAAGCAGAGTTTTGGTACTTGTTGTTTGCGGTAGCAAAAGCGCGTGGTGCTAAAGTGGTCTTGCTTAATGCACGGATGACAGAGCGTAGTTTTCCTAAGTATATGAAGCTGCGTTGGTTGTATGTGCAGATGTTTAAACGTGTGGACAAGATCTTTTGTCAAAGCAGTGCAGACAAAGAGCGGTTTGAAGCACTAGGCGCGACTAACATCGAGGTTGTCGGGAATATAAAGCTAGCGCAGAAAATTGTTTCAACGAAGCAGTATGTTAAACCTAATAGTGAAGTAATCGTAGCAGCAAGTACTCATGCGGACGAAGAAGAACTTATCGTTGATGCTTTTTTAGAGTACAAAAAAGAGCGTCACAGTAAGCTGGTAGTGGTGCCACGTCATCCAGAGCGTTTTGAGGCGGTCTATAGCCTCCTAGAAGAGATGAAAGATGAGTGGATCACACTTTCACGTTGGAGCGAGGTGCAGGACTTTGAGGCAGACATCATCTTAGTCGATGCCATGGGAGAACTCAACAACATCTACGCCATCAGTGATGTCGCCATCATAGGTGGGGCATTTCGAGAGGATGTGGGCGGACATAACCCGCTAGAACCTGCACACTTTGGCTGTAAGATCATCACAGGTGAACATGCCTTTATGCAACAAGAGCTTTTTAAGTACGTGCATAATGTCCAAGTCGTTAAAAATGAAGAACTATTCGTGGCCTTAGAGAAGGCGGAAAGTATGCAAGGCGCGTATGTCGATGAAAAGATTGATTTAGAGAGTATAATTAGATACTTAAAACAATAAACAAATAATAAGAACGTTAGAAGGAAACAGTAATGGATTACAGCAAGAAAAAAAGAGCTTCAGACCAGCGAACGAAAAACAAAAAAGAAGAAGGTCGTGCAAAAGTAAGAGCAAAAGCTTACGCGCAAGCCGATGCTAAACGTGCGCCTCGTGCTAAGAAAAAAGTTAAGAGCAGTGAAGAAGAGTTTCTCGTTGACGCGCCATCAGGACAACGTGGTAGTGGAGAGATGGAGAAGGCGTATAAATTATTAGCCCTTCAAGAGTCGATCTCTAACTCACAAGCCAAAGCACTGATAGACCGTGGTTTGGTTTATGTAGCAAACCGTAAGGTAACCGTTGCGCGTGGCGAACTGCCTGTCAAAACAAACTTTAATGTACATGAGATCGCTAAAGCAAAGATTATTTACGAAGATGCTGACCTTTTAGTGGTGGACAAACCAGCCTTTTTGAACACCGATGAAGTGGAACGCCAGTACCCTGATGCGCAGTTGCTTCACCGTTTAGATCGTGAGACCAGTGGTGTTTTGATCTTGGTAAAAGATGAAGATTATCGCATCAAAGCGATCGGTGAGTTTAAACGTAACAAGGTCTATAAAGAGTATAGCGCTTGGGTTGAGGGGATGTTTATTGATGAGGTAGAGATCGATAAAGCGATCTTGACAGAGAAGCGTCATAACCGAGCCTTTTCGAAGATCTCTCCGAAGGGAAAACCGGCACACACAACCGTGACACCGGTTCAAGTTGTTGGTAAGTACTCTAAGGTCAAGGTCGTCATCCGTGAAGGACGTACGCACCAGATCCGTTGTCATTTACGCTCTATTGGTTATCCTATTGCTGGTGATGAGCAGTATGGTGGTCGTCGTGCTAAACGTGTGATGTTGCATGCGCGTAAAGTCGAGTTGATGGGACATACTTTCATCGCAGATGAGCCTAAGATCTTCGCACATTACTCTTCATAGATTAAGCTCTTATCTTTATTATAATTACAATGTGTTAAGATTCGTGAAGATAGGTACCCCTTAGGGTACTAATATATTTTATGGACAAGATAATGCACCTACTTTTTTTACTAGTTTTTTCTACACTTCTTTCAGCACAACAGACCTTAAATGAAGCCCGCATCGAAGAGAATATGTTTGCGCTTAAAATCATTGGTGTGGTTGTCTTAATCTTGATCATTATGCCTTTTATCCTTCGACAGCTAAAAAAACTTGCACCAAAACCTGAGAAACATAAACCAGACATTCGTTTTGATGAAGACGATGATGTCACGAAAAAGCGTAAAGCAAAAGAAGAAGAAGTTACTGAAATTGATCCTGTCGCCTACGCTTTAGAGTCACTTTACGATCAGCGTGCTACCCCTCCAGAAAATCGTGAAGCTTATGCGCCTCTTTACCGAAAGTATGTCGAGATAAAAATGGGTGCTGTAGAGGTAAAAACAGGCTCATTTTATATGGATAGTGTGTTAAATGCCGTAATGGAAAAAGTCCATAGCTTAGACACTGAGCGTAATTTTGAAGTGGTGTTTGACATGGATGCCAATGTTCCTTCTCAGATCATTGGTGATGCTGAACGTATGGAAGAGATACTTTTCTTTCTTATTCAAAACGTTGTTGAAAATAGTGAATCATATATTGTCAAGGTAAACATAAAGCGTCAAGATTTTGGTGACTCAGCACTTCATCTCGAGTTTCATATTGCCTGTGGTGATGAAAAAGATGTGGACTTTACTGCCTTTTCTGACAAGAGTACTGAGACAGGACTAGAACTCTATTTGGCTAAAGAGTATGCCAAACTTATGGGAGGCGATGTGATCTTAGAAGAAGGTCATGGAAAAGAGAGTCTTCTCATTGTTAAATTAAAACTTTACATGCCAAACCCAAGCGAGATGCGTCACTATCGTCTGCCTTCAAAAACAATGATCGGTCACTCTGTGATGATCGTAGATGACCACAAAGAGTCGGCACTTGCTATCCAAAAGATGTTTGAGTACTTTAAAAACGAAGTAGACCTTCTCTCATCCAAAGAGCTTTTCTCTGCCTTAGAGATGTTAGAAGATTATGACATCGTTGTTATACAAGAGCGTTTTTTTGCCAAACACCTTTTAGACAGACTCGAGAAGATCAAACCAGGTAACAAGGTTAAAGTCGTTTCACTCAATAAAAATGAAGCATTTAAACATACGGATGAGCGTACTGCACCGATGCTTGATGCTGAGTTGTCCAAACCTGTCACTGTACAAAAAGTTTTTGATCTGTTAATAAGACTTTACAAGGTTGAAAAAGAGGATGCGTAGCTTCATAGAACGCCTCTTCTAGATGCTTACTCGCTAGGTTTTTGTAAAGTAAACTTTCGTTATAATCCGCTAATTTTTCTAGCCATATCACGGCTAAACTTACATAATTTAAGGTCGATCAAGACCTACTACTGGAGAGACTATGTTTGATTCGTTAACCGACTCGTTTACATCTGCCATCAAAAAGATTCGTTTTCATGATGATGAAAAAGCACTTAAAAAAGC
The DNA here is from genome assembly GCA_024277445.1 of Campylobacterales bacterium. Lineage (GTDB taxonomy): Bacteria > Campylobacterota > Campylobacteria > Campylobacterales > Sulfurimonadaceae > Sulfonitrofixus. The sequence continues at coordinate 13,386 of JAJRVE010000216.1, read as the reverse complement.
ACTAGGTGAACTAAAAAAGTCACTTCTTAAAGCTGACGTTCATCATGGTGTCGTTCGTAATCTTATTGCTGAAGTCGAGCATAAGACTAAGAGTGCGGGGATCGGTAAAGATCAGTTTCTTGACGCGATGCGTGAAACACTCTATGCCATCTTAAAGGTCGAAGGTAATCAAGGCTTCGTCTTTGCGGCAAATCCTCCCACCGTTATCTTGATGACAGGTCTTCAAGGTTCGGGTAAAACAACAACGACGGGAAAACTAGCAGTTTTTCTAAAAGAGCAGAAGAAGAAAAAAGTACTTATTATTGCAGCTGACCTTCAGCGTCTTGCAGCAGTAGAGCAATTACGTCAGATAACGGAGAAGATAGAAGTAGACCTTCATGCGGATGAAGCAGCTACTCCTGTAGAAGTGGTTAAGGCGGGTCTTGAAAAAGCAAAAGCTAACCTTTATGATGTAGTTTTGATCGATACAGCAGGTCGTTTGGCTATCGATGAAGCCTTAATGGATGAGCTTAAAGCTGTTCGTGACGCAGCAAATCCTTCAGAGATCTTCTATGTGGCTGACTCCATGACAGGTCAAGATGCTGTGCGTACTGCGTCGAGCTTTAAAGAGCAGATCGGTATTGATGGTGTCATCTTAAGTAAGTATGATGGTGATGCTAAGGGTGGTGTGGCACTTGGTCTTGCTTCTCAGGTCAATGTTCCCCTTCGCTTTATCGGTAGTGGTGAGAAGATGGAAGACCTTGAGATCTTCTTGCCAGATCGCATTGTCAACCGTCTTATGGGTTTTGGTGACATTGAGGGTCTTGCTGAACGTACGGCTAATGTTATTGATGAGAAAAAAGCCAAAGAGATCTCTCGTAAGATCAAAAAAGGTAAGTTTAACTTCAATGACTTTTTAGAGCAGATGGAACAGATGAAGAAGATGGGTTCAATGAAGTCTATTATGGGGATGATCCCAGGTATGGGCGACATGTCTAAAGCCCTTAAAGACTTCGACATGGAGAACTCAAAAGAGATTGTTCAGATAAAGTCTATGGTGAGTTCGATGACGAAAAAAGAGCGTGAAGATCCGGACCTTCTTAATAACTCTCGTAAGATGCGTATTGCTGCAGGTTGTGGTATGACGCAAGTGGAAGTGAACCGTGTTTTGAAGCAGTTTAAAAATGCGGCGAAGATGGCTAAGAAGTTCTCTGGTAAAAAAGGGATGAAAGATCTTCAGGCTATGATGGGTCAGATGAAGGGTGGCGGTTTTCCGCGATAATCTTCTTTTCCTTCTCCACTAATTCTTTCTAGTAACTTTATTTTCCGTCATCCATGCGAAGGCAGGGATCCACGAGTTACATTCTTTTTTGAATTGATTATTTCTTTATTCTTTTTAGGTGAATGTGCTAGATTATATAACCTTTGTCTCATGACTCTTTCCTTTTTGGCACTGCCCAAAAACGAAACCAAAAAGGCGCCTCTAACGGCTTCGGGGTCGCTAGCTCGCGACTACCTTCTTTTCACTTATTACGTTCCTGAAAACAGTTAACTCGCATTCGCTCAAACAGAACTGTTTTTTTACGGAACTTCATTCGCTTCATTCAGCCCTGCAGATGTTAGAGAGAGCTTCAAGCGGTAACGCATCTTATTAATGTGAGAGCTCATCGCTCTCATCCCTGCCGGAATATACCAGCAGTATCTATACTTCGTCTCGTAGAAATTGCTACGGCTCAATTTAATGTAAATTACCAAGCACTTCAAACAGGGATAAAAGCGAAGAGCTTTTACGTCAAAAGATGCGTCACCGCTTGCTCTTTCTTCGAAACATCTGCAGAGCTGAGCGCAGAGAACGTAACTGCGTAAAGAAAATGGCACTGTCTGAGCGAATAGCGAGTTTGCCATTTTCAGCAGTGAAGTAAACGTAGCGAAGGAACCCGATAGCTATCGGGCGCGAAGCCGTTTCGAGAGCTTTTTTGCTTACTTTTTTGTCGATACAAAAAAGTATGAGTGTACTCAAGGATAGTAATCAAACCAGAAAATTAAAGAAGGATTTGAGCAATTAAAATGCGCAAACTCAAACCCACCTTGCTGTTTAAAAATAATTCCGCTATAATCCGCCCACGAAAAACATTTTCTTAAATAATCCCTCTGTGATTTGAAAATGGGTAATCAGTACAAAAAGCTAAAATGAGTCGCTAACAGCGGTTGATTTTAACCTTTTGTGCCGGTTACATGTGTACGTCCACATAAAGACGATTAGAGGAAAGTAATTGGTTTATTGTCATTTATGACACTCTCCTTATCCACTTTCCCCTTTTCTTTTTTATGACTTGAGTACAGATGTAACCAGCAATTGGTAATAATTAAACTTAAGGAACACATATGACAGTTATCAGACTAACACGTATGGGTCGTAAAAAACAACCTTTCTACCGTATCGCGGTTACAGATTCTCGTAAGCGTCGTGATGGTGGTTGGATCGAACTTATCGGTCACTACAACCCAATGAACGAAGAGAAGACACTCGTAGTTGACCAAGAGCGTCTTGACTACTGGTTAAGCGTTGGTGCTCAAATGAGTAGCCGCGTTAAAAAAATTACTGGTAAATAGTCATGGTTGCTGATTTCGTAGAACAATTTGCCAAAATGATCGCTAACTATCCTGAAGATATTCAGGTGGAAGCGCATGATGGCGATGAGATGATCGAGATCGTGTTACATGCTAACCAGGCCGATGTAGGTAAACTTATCGGTAAAGAGGGCAAGATGATTGGTGCGATTAAGACGCTTATTTCTGGCTGTAAAGCTAAAGATGGTAAGAGTTACCGTATCAATGTCGAAGCAATCAACTAAAGACCTGCTTCACATCGCAACATTGGGCCGCACTGTTGGTCTCTATGGCGACATGAAGTTTCACGACAAGAGTGATTTTCCCGAGCAGTTTCATGCTGGGGCCGTCTTTTTAAAAGGTGATGGAAAACCACTAACAATACTTAGTATAAACGAAGCAAGAGGAACCGTGATGATTCAGGGTTTTGAGAGCTTAGAGAGTGCTAAGAAATTGACCAATGTTAAACTTTACACGACCAAAGAAGCAACGCGAAAGCAGTGCGAGTTGGAAGAGGGTGAGTTTTTCTGGTTTGATATTGAGGACTGTGAAGTTTTCGAAGATGGCCAGAAAATTGGTGTCGTAAAAGAGGTAGAACGCATTGCCATTACCAACTACTTGAGCATCATCACTGATGAAGCTTTGGTAGCTAAGGGCATGAGTAAAAACTTTTTGGTTCCGTATCAAGAAGATTTTATTGTGAAGACAGATGTTGAGAAGAAACGCATTGACCTAGTTGGTGCGCTGAACATCTTAGAAGCTTCATAGTTTGCGTTTTACCTATGTCACACTCTTTCAAAATTTGATCGAGGGATATTTTCAAGACTCCATCCTCAACAGAGCGATGGAGAAGGCACTTTTTAGTGTTGAGTACTTGAATCCACGTGACTACACTACCAACAAACACCAAAAAGTCGATGATACGGCTACTGGTGGAGGTGCGGGAATGGTGATGACACCACAACCACTCTTTGATGCGCTTAGTGCGTTAAAAGAGCAGGGTGATGTTCACATCATCTTTACGACACCGGTTGGTAAACCTTTTCGCCAAAATGACGCGAAGCGTCTGGCTAAAAAAGGTCATATTGCCTTTGTAAGTGGTCGTTACGAAGGGATAGATGAACGTGTTATCGAGGAATTCGCAGATGAACTCTTTAGCATTGGTGATTATGTTTTGACAGGTGGTGAACTGCCTTCGTTAGTGATGAGTGATGCGATTGCTCGAAACATCGAAGGTGTTCTAGGTAATAGCGAGTCTCTCGATATCGAGAGCTTTGAAACGCCACTTTTGGAAGCACCTAGCTTCTCAAAACCAGCTTTATATGAGGGACGTGCGGTCCCATCAGAATATGTAAAGGGAAATCACAGTAAAATTGCCGCACTAAAATTTGCCATGTCTGAAGCGAAAACCTCGTTTTTTAGACCTGAGCAGCTTAACAAGCACAAAAAAAGGACATCTTATGAGAAATAAGTATATTGAAAATTTCGAAGCTGCACAAGTAGCAACAAAAGAAATTCCTCAGTTCCGTGCTGGTGATACTTTACGTCTTGCAGTTACTATTAAAGAGGGCGACAAGTCTCGTACTCAGAACTATGAGGGTGTATGTATTGCTAAACGCGGTCAGGGAACTGGTCAAACTATTACTGTACGTAAAATTGGCGCTAATGGCGTTGGTATTGAGCGTATTTTTCCAATCTACACTGATTCTATCAGTGAAATAAAAGTACTTCGTCGCGGTCGCGTTCGTCGTGCTAAACTTTTCTACCTTCGTGATCTTGCAGGTAAAAAAGCACGTATCAAAGAACTACGCAAGTAGTCCTTTTTCTGCCACCTTTATGGTGGCACTTTCTTCTTCTTCAAAAACCCTTAAAATTACCTTTATTTAAACTTTTCTTAGTATAATTAGCTAAATATTTTGTTACCTGTTTGTAATAAGTTTTTATTAAAATCTTTATCTCAAATAAACTGTAAAGGAAACCTTTGTCTTACATTCTCGACCTCCAAAAAGTAGTTAACATTAACTCCTATACCAAGAACAAAGCAGGCGTAGACAAGGTTGGTCAGATCTTTGACGGTTGGCTGAGTGAACTTGGGTTTGATGTAACCATCTACCAACGCGAACTCATCGGTGAACACCGTCTTTACCGCTCCGCTAGAAGAGAGGGTAAAAAACTTTTACTTCTAGGTCATCTTGACACTGTTTTTCCGCAAGGCAAGTTTGAAGATTTTAGCGAAGATGACGAATGGGTGTATGGACCGGGTGTTTGTGACATGAAAGGGGGCAACATTGTTGCTCTTGAAGCACTACGCCGTATTAAAGCTGATGGTGTTGAGATTGCTAATGTTGACATCCTCTTTGTGAGTGATGAAGAGACCGGTAGTGATGACTCCAAGCTCTTAAGTGCGAAGCTAGCCGCGGATTATGATTACTGCCTTGTGTATGAAGCTGCGGGTGAAAACGCAGAGGTCGTGACAGCTCGTAAAGGCGTGGGTACATTTTTTGTTGAGATCACGGGTGTGGCGAAACATGCTGGAAATTTCTACGCAGATGGTGTAGATGCTAACCTTGAAGCAGCACATAAACTACAAAAACTGGTTGCTTTGACGGATCTTTTAAAAGGCACAACGGTCAATGTCGGCAAGTTTGAAGGCGGTATCGGTGCGAACACTATCTCTCCTCATGCGCATTTGACGTTTGAATTGCGCTACAAGACCACTGCCGAGCGTGATCGTGTCTTAGCAGCGATTGACAATATCGTTGCGACCTCGTATGTCGAAGGTACAAGTTCGAGTATGAGTGGTGGCATCCAACGTGACGTGATGATGAGTTCAGAAGAGTCTCTTGACTTCGTAGAGGACATCGCACGTATTACCGGACAACAATTACCCTCTGAAGAGCGTGGTGGTGTAAGTGATGCTAACATTGTAAGCTCTTGTGGTGTGATCACACTTGATGGTCTAGGTCCCTTTGGTGATGGTGACCACACGGTACACGAACGTGCGAACAAGCAAAGTTTTGATGAGCGCATTGAACTTTCAAAAGTGTTGATTGGTTATTTTATAGAAAATCTTGGGTTTAAGGAGTAGGCATGGCAAACATAGAGTGTGATCGTACTATAGGTATTTGGATGTACCAAAATAGTGGTGGTGCAGAGATAGAACAGAAGATCATTTTAAAACTGTTAGAGCGTGGCATTAACTCGGTGACGGGTCTTGACCTGCGTTTTGCTGAAGGTTCTAAAGATGGCATCATGTGCAAAGACGTCAACATGATGGATCTTGATGCTTTTTTCTCTTACAATGCAGGTGAGCAGACAGTAGCACAGACTTATATGTACGCGACCTTAAGTGAGTTCATACCTACCTTGAACAACTATAAATCTTTCGCTCTTGCAGAAGACAAATTCCAATCAAATATGGTCTTAGCCCAAGCAGGCGTACGTACTTCAGACTTTTACCTCTGTCACAAAGAAGATATGAGTGGTGTGGGTAAGCAGTTCGACAGATGGGGCAACAAGATGGTCTACAAACCTATCGATGGCTGGGGTGGCAATGGTATGGCCCTCATCGAGAGTCAACTTATGTACGACACCTTAATGCCCTTTATCAACAAGAGTGACGCGCGTAACGTCTATGTAGAACGTTTTATAAAAAATGACTACTCTGACTTCCGTGTTGACATCGTAGATGGTGAATTTGTGGCCTGTTATGGTCGCAAGGCAAATGGACGTGACTGGCGTACGAACATCACCTCTGGTGGCAGTGTCATCATGCGTGAGGCAAATGATGAGATTATCGCGCTAGCGAAGAAAGCGACTAAGGCTCTTGGTCTTGAGATCGGTGGCGTGGACATCTTGTATGATGAAGAACGTGAAGAGTATGTTGTTCTTGAGGTTAATGGCATCCCTGCCTTTGCAACACCAGAACAAGAGAAGATGGGCTTAGACTTTAACGACAAAAAAATTGATCTCATAGTAAATATGATCGATCGTATCACTAAAAAATAAAAAGGCAAACACAATGGCAAAACAGAAATTACCAACACTTGGATTACTCTATATGGACTACGTCCTTCGCTTCTTCGACAAGAGCAACTTTAAAGGGTGGCCAGACAAGATCGAGACCGTAACGTATCACTGGAAAAATGACAAAGCACGTCTGATCAAAGAGATCAAAAGTAAAAAGATCGACGTTCTTGTGGGTAACATCCCTGCAACAGCTTACGATACCTTTAGAGAGATCTCTGAGGCACTTCCTGAAGTACGTTTTATCCCTTCACTTGAGACACAGTTTCCAAACAAGTCTAAAGAAAATGTAACGCTTTTTTGTACCAAGTATGATATCCAGCAGCCTAAAACTGGAATTTTTTATGACAAAGATGAGGGCTATGCTTACTTGAAAAAAGCTAAATATCCTCAGATCATTAAGCGTTCATATGGACCATCAAACTATGGTGGATACTTCGTACATAAGGCAGACTCTTTTGCTGAGGCTAAGGAACTTCTTGATGAGAAGAAGTATAACCCTATCTACTCTCAAGATGCGATTCCATTGAAGTACAGTGGTGACCTTCGTGTTATGTTGATCGGTCATAAGCCTGTTTGTGCGTTCTGGCGTTTCTCAGGTGAGGGTGAGTGGATTACAAACACGTCTCAGGGTGGTTCAATGAGTTACGAAAATGTACCAATGAACGCACTAGAACTTGCGGTTAAAGCTTCTAAAGCAGCAAAAGCTGAGTATTGGGCATGTGACATCGCGATTGACGAGAACACAGACGAGCCTTACATCTTAGAGTGTGCTACTGCCTTTGCTGCCTTCCCTTACATCCGTGACTGGATCGGTCAATACACGATGTGGGACTTAAGTGGTGGTAAGTTTAGAATGCCTCACGTGCCTCTTTTCTCTTGGGAAGAGCTTGGCAAGATGGACCCATCAGTACTTCGTACATTACGTCACCTCTACTTTGCGAAGTATGAGCCATCTGCAGATGGTGCGTACTGGTTAGCTGACAAGGGTAACTTCGATATGGAACTTACAGATGAGTCTGTAGAGAGTGATATCCCAGACTCTATCGCGCCTGAAGATGAAGCAAAACTTCCTACAGAGGTTAAAGAGGCTTTTGACAACAGTAGCGCAAAAGCAAGCGAGCAGTCAGGTGAAAAGATCCCTTTCAAAGAGGTGACGATGACACAATTGATGTCACTTTACTCTATGGAAGAGGAGACAGCAGTTGAGATCAAAAGAATGATCGAAGAAGAAGAGGTTGAAAACCTTGAAGAGCTTGAAGCTAAAGAGGTCATCACACCAGAGCAGAAAACTATCTGGTCAAAGTTTTTTGACTTTATTACGGGTAAGTAAGAAACTCATCTAGTAGTAACATGTTGACTCCTGCCTTCGCGGGAGTGACAATAATTCAATTTTAATCATTAATAGTCAAAACTCCTGAACAGATTATCTGTTTAGAACTTTTAACTAAAAGAACAATTTCAAGGAACCATTTTGCGTCAACAATATATTTCATATCAAGAGTGTGTCGATTTCTTCCGTGAGGCAGAGAAGTCACACCCCAATCTATTTAAAGTAACTACTATCGGTAAGACCTGGGAAGAGCGTGACATGATCGTTGTTACCATCTCTAAAGACATGGAAAACGCTGACACTAACCCAGCACTGTTTTACACTGGTAGCATCCATGCGCGTGAGTGGGTAGGAATTGAGCTTGCGGTAGGTTATGGTCGTCACTTATTAGAGCACATCGAGTTTGATCCTCAGTTAAACATGATGTTAGAACGCTCTACCTTTTACATCGTACCTTGTGCTAATCCAGATGGTTTTGAGTACTCACGTAACCACTTCTCATTTTGGCGTAAGAATCGCCGTCAAAATGCTGATGGAAGCTTTGGTGTGGACTTGAACCGTAACTTCTCCATAGGGTATGCGCCAAGTAAAAACACTTCGTCTAATGTCTACTCTGGCCCACAACCTTTTTCGGAGCCAGAAACAGCAGCACTTCGCGACTTTGTTGTGGCCCATCCAAACATCTCCATAGCCCTTGACTACCACTCACAAGGAAACGTTTTCTTCCCAGCACATAACTTCATCCACGAAGATGCGCTTGATGCAACCGACTTGAACACCTTGTCTGCTAACATGGCAGAAGAGATCCGTAAGGTTTCTGGACGTGAGTACGGTGTTCATATGGGGAAACCACCTACTCACCTTATCTCTGGAAGTGGACGTGAGTTTTACTACTCTCAAGGGGCCTTAGCGCTGACAGTAGAGGTTGGTTCACGTAACATCTCTGACTACCAAGAGAACATGCTTGAGCACATCAATGAAAACATTGCAGGCCTGACATACGCACTCTCAGAAGTACCAAACTACCAAAAAGCGTCACATCTTCCACGTGTTGAAAACTTTATTGTTTCTGGCGTTGATAGTAGAGAAGTCGAACTAACATGGGACTATCCAAGTGATGAGACAGTTTACTTCGAGATCTATCGTTCACTTAAGCACAAAGGCTACACGCAGTCTTCAAACCGTGTCGGAACTACGATGTCACATAGTTTTGTGGACAAGCAGTTAGATTCGGCGACGAATTATTACTACTTTATCCGTGCTGTTTGTAAAAAGCGTTACATCAAGTCACCTTTTGCGCCTGTTATTGGTGCGCGTACTAATCCTGACAAGACGATGTTCTCTAAGATATTGTTTCCGCTTAAAAATGAGATCGGTTACGTAGGTGAGAAGACAACCAAAAACAAAGAGCACTTCGGAGAGAACTCTCTGTTTGTGGGTATCTCTGAAAACAAGGGTATCTGCTATGGTATGACAGGTTTTTCTTTAGAGAGTATCCCTGAAAATGCAGTTATTAAAACAGCGCGTATCTCTTACTACCCGATGAACCGTGTGAGTGTTCAGGTGGAGAAGTTTGGTGAGTGGCGTGTTGGCATCATAGATGAACGTACCATAGAGAACATGAGTAGTTTTGAGGATGTTAAAAATGCTAAGGTTTTGGGTTATGTGGGGATGTCGACTAAGTCTTCACAGCTCTCTCAAGGTATCTGGCGAACCTATCACTTTAACAAACAAGAGCGTACCGTGTTGCAAGGTTCGCTAAAACGTCGTAATGTACTCTTTAGAATGGAAGGACCGAACAACCTTCCACTTAGTCGTGGTTCACAGCTTATGCAGTGGGATATTGGTTATGGTGCTTACAGTGGTGGTCTTACCTTCCGTCCTAAGCTTGAACTGACTTACACGCTCGAAGATGCTAAACTAGAACTTCACTCGCAACATGAGTATACGATCACTAAAGATCAAATTAAAGAAGAGAGTCTGATCGCAGGATTTGACAAAAATGCAAGTCGTATTTACGGCTGTATCGAGTTTGACATGGTACAGATACTGGACATGCAAAACACGATTATCTCTGAGGCATACTTAGAGATGGACGCACGTAACATCAAGGCAAACGGTAACATCCGTTACCACCTTGAGATGGTAAAGATGGGTGATGGTGAGAAGACCTATGACAAACTACATGAACGTGAAATAATCGAGCGTGTAGGCTATGAAGTAAGTGTGGCTGATCTACGTGAAGACCACTCGCAGCGTTTTGTCTTTGATTCGCTTGCGATTGAGGAGATGGTGAGTACCATTCAAGCCAACGAGAAGATCGTCTTTGTTATCAAAGCCTCTTCACCAAAAGCCTTCGCTAAAAATGAGTCAGTCAACTGGCTTGATGCTAAACGTGAGCACCGTCCACGTCTTATCTTGAACTACATCAAAAAGCGTCGTAACGCCGTTGCTGCAGTGACGAACTTACGAAGTAGTGTGGAAAATGGCATGATCCGTCTTGAGTGGAAAAAGCCTGATGATGAGGAGTTTAAAGGGGTAATCGTGGTGAAAAACCCTTTCCATATCCCTTCAACGCCGTATGATGGTCAGAAGCTTTATGGCGGTATGGACACCTACACCTTTGACAATTTCGGTGACACGGAAGTCTCAAAATACTATGCAGTATTTGCCTATGATGAGGTGCCAAACTTCTCAGAGCCTGCTGTACTCTCGTACAACATTGAGAGTTAATGCTTAACACTGTCTTTACCGCATTGGCACTGCTCTTTATCGTCGCAATGATCTTACAGATCTTGAGTATACAGGCATTTTTTTCGACCTTAGCTAAAAACCATAAGGAACTCTACGATGAGATGAACCAGCCTCGCTGGCGAATTCAACTTGCTGATGACAGTTTTAAGCGAGGACTTACCTACATACGTTCCAAAGCATTTAGAGAACTCGAAGACAGTGAACTCGAAAGCATCTATAAGAAGATAAAGCGTACCGATTACGCAGCAATAGGCTTTGCTATAATAGCACTAGCTATCGTCATATTTCAGGCGGTCCTACTTTCATAGGAGACACGATGAAACCTCTCGTTTTACTTTTATTGCTTATTACTTCTCTTATTGCTGAAGAAGATAACTATATGCGTGAACGTCTAGCCAAGCAGATGGTCGCTAACGACAACCACTTCTCACTGATGCCCTATAAAAAGAACTATGTTGTCTACTCCCAGCTTTTCGCAGGTGCCAATGTAGACCCCATTAACAATGCCTATCCTCAAGATAAACCAAGAGTCTATAATGATTATGAGCTACAACTTCAGGTGTCGCTGATGGTACCTCTGTGGCTTGACATGTTTGGACTACCATTGACAACCTATGTGGCGTACACTAACCGCTCTTTTTGGCAGTTCTTTGATCTTGATGACTCTCAACCCTTTAGAGAGACCAACCATGAACCCGAGGTGTGGCTTGCCTGGTTTTATGACTTTTATATGGGTGATTTTAATGCCGAGATGGTGTGGTTAGGTTACGAACATCAATCCAACGGTCAGTATGTTGAACTCTCACGTGGTTGGAATAGAGCTTACTTGGACTTCTATTTTAATTATCATGCGCTTCCACTCTCATTTCGTCCATGGATTGCGCTTAAAGATGGTGCGCATGAAGATGAGGTGTATGATTATGCAAAGTACTTGGGTAACGGTGAGATACATGCTGTCTATACTTGGAGGCATTTTGATCTTGGCGTCACGTGGGACTATAGCTTTTCAGGTTTAAAGTATGGTTCCGTGATGGTTGACCTTGATATACCAATGTCGAACTATGTTTCAGGCTACGTCCGTTACTTCAATGGCTACGGCGAAAGTCTCATTGATTTCGACTACCGATCCAACACATTGAGTGCAGGAATAGTGTTAGATACTTGGTGAAAAATAATTCAAAATTCAACATTACGAATTCAAAATTATTAAAACTCTTTCATCGCTCTAGCAATATCACGCTTTTGATCTTTCTCTTTAAGGTCTTGGCGTTTGTCGTGGAGTTGCTTACCCTTTGCTACGCCGATAGAGAGTTTAACAAGGTTTTTGCGGTTGTAGTACATGCTCAGAGGCACGATGGTCATACCGTCACGCTGTATGGCACGCTGCATCTTCACGATCTCTTTTTTATGGAGCAGCAGTTTACGAGAACCCCGCTCTTCATGACGGTAGTAGTGGTGGGTTGTAGAGAGTAGACCGATGTGGGCATTAAAAAGTACCACTTCACCATCATCGATACGAATGAAACTATCTTTGAGGTTAACACGTCCAGCACGGATCGCCTTGATCTCGCTGCCCTTTAGCACTATACCCGCCTCATACTTCTCTTCAATATGATAATCATGATACGCTTTTTTATTTTTAGCTATCGTCTCGCCCAAAAGAGTTCCTTCGTTTTAGTAGTGTAATCATACACTAACTCTTGTTAGTGGATAGATAAGAGCAAGAGCAGTTTATCCACGAATTACACTAATTTTACAAATTATTTTGCTGTTTATAAAAGAGACAGCTACAACCCTCCAGCAGAGGGACATGTCATTCCATTTAGCAAAGCGTTAAAAATGGAATGCCGTGTCCCCCTCCACCAAGATCAAAGATCAAATACGTTAGATATTAACGATGGCAAGATACTTAGCTCACCACAAACAGCCCCTTCAAACTGTGTACGATTAAAGGTCTGTTGCCGTTTTGCCAACTGTGCTGTGTGGGTGATGATATTTTCTATCATCTCCTCTTTACTAACAAAACCATCAAGGTACTCTAAGACTTCTATAATTCCGATGGCTTTCATAGCATTATGATCACGGCCATATTTTCTCTCTAGCATCGCCACTTCATCGATAAGCCCATTGCTTGCCATAATGTTAGTACGTTTGACAATGCGTTCACGCAAAAGAGTACGTTCAACCTCGATGTTGAAGATCTCAAGGTCTGTAATGGTAGGCAGTGGAGGATGTGCTTCAAACCACGCTGTTGGGCTCATACCACTCTCTATGACAAGCAGGAGCATCTTCTCTATGCGGTAGGCATCGCTTGGCTTGATACCTGCCATGTATGCAGTGTCAACATCGGTGAGGTAAGCATAGGCTGATGGCAGATCAAGCAGCATCTTTTGGACTTTTTCTTTGGTTGCTTGGGTGTAGGTAGGAAGCTCTGAAAGCCCTGTTGTCAGACTTTTAAGATAAAAGCTAGTTCCTCCTACGATGATAAGGTTTTTACCATCATTTTGTGCTTCTTGGAGTACCTTCTTATAGAGGGTTATAAAAATGGCCACATCAAAATGAGCATCAAGGTAGATCTCATCCACACCAAAGTGCTTAACCTGTGCTAACTCATCTCTAGTAGGCTTGGCAGAAGCGATATCGATCTCTTTATAGATACTCAGTGAGTCTATAGAGAGGATGTA
>JAJRVE010000215.1 GCA_024277445.1 Campylobacterales bacterium | reverse complement strand
CAGCCAGTTTAGAGTTGCTTTGGTACTGTAAACTATTGTGTGTTGTTGCACTTTTTTTGAGGGTATATCCAGCATTACGTTTGAGGTGATCTTGTAGGTAAGTTATGGCATTTGTTGAGAGATTAGTATCTGCCCTATAGTGTGTAGTATGACTAATAGAGAAACTTCCCTCATGTGAGTGAAACTGCTGTGGTGAAGGAATGATGTTGTATTGCAAGGGTGTAGCGTATAGTGTAAGGCATAAGAGTGTCAGTGAAACAGAAAGTCTCGTCATTATTTTCATAAGGTGATTGTAGCATAGTGGACTAATATTGTTTTAAAAGAGCAGACCCTATACTTAAAGAAAGTAGTTAATTATGGATACATTTATGAGTTTTGGATTTGTCATCTTTGCCTATCTGTTAGGTTCTATCTCCACGGCTGTTGTCACCTGCAAAGTGATGGGTTTACCAGACCCTCGCACTGCAGGCTCACATAACCCCGGTGCGACTAATGTCTATCAAACAGCAGGTAAAAAAGCAGCCATCATTACGCTAGTAGGAGACCTTGTTAAAGGGCTTATCTCTGTCGCTATCGCTCGTTTGGTAGTGGGTAGCGATGAAGTACTCTTATCTTTAGTAGCATTAAGTGCATTCTTCGGGCATCTTTACCCGATTTACTTTGGTTTTAAGGGCGGAAAGGGAGTAGCGACGGCCCTAGGCGTTATCATAGGGCTGAACCCTTTTGTTGCACTTGCGGTACTCTTGAGTTGGTTGGTTGTGTTTTATGCCTTCAAACTCTCTTCTTTAGCCGCGCTGGTTACGGCAATTGTAACGCCACTTTATTTTTACATTATGGATGGTTCTTTGGTGTATACCGTGATGTCGGTAGTGATGTCACTTTTTTTGATCGTTAGTCATCGTAGTAATATTGTAAAGATTTTGGATGGAACGGAAGATTGATTGTTTAGGTGTTATAAAAATAGGCTACCGTGAGTTGGTAGCCAAAAGCGATTAGATGCCGTCTACTCTGAGGTTTTTCGTCTTACCAACCATTAGGTCAGCTGTCATTTTGACACGTTTGAAAACATTTTCTTGGCGGTACTCGATGTTGTACTTTTTACAGAGATCTTTAACGATAGGTTGCATCTTCTGGTACTGGCTTAGTGGTAGGTTAGGGAAGAGGTGATGTTCTACCTGATAGTTCAAGAAGCCTTGTGATGCATCGATAAGGTCTGAACCCGTACAGTAGTTAACACTTCCCATGATCTGGCGAAGGTAGAACTCACCTTGTGACTTATGTGGCTCGTTAAAGCGGTAGATGTCGCCAGCTGAGTGGTTAGGCACGATGACTAGGAACGAGTGTAGGTTAGCGATGGCTTCAGCAATTAGTATGATAATAAGTGCTGTTGTGTATGCCTCTACACCAAGTGGTAAAAAGAGAAGAGGAATAAGACCAAACTTAACAACAATGTATGGCATAAAAAAGTCTTTCCATAAGATGAACCCGTTGTCACTGTAGATATCCCACTGGTACGCATCTAGCTCTGGTTGTTTCTTCTTACGACGCTCTTTGTTCTCCATGATGAGTAGAGTGTTGGGTGCGTAGTATGAGAACTTCCACATACCTGCCAATACAAATACAATGATGTATTTGACAAACATAGGCACTTTCATACCATGTAACCAAGTAGTGTTGATCTCAACATTATCTGGATCTTCATCTTCACCTAGGTGGTAGTGGTGCATAATGTTGTGCTCGTATTCCCATGCTTCTGGCTTGATCCAGTCTAGCCAGTCAACATAACGACGCGCGCCGCGTGCAAAACCTGCTTTGGTGTAGCGGTAAGGAACATTAGGTACCTTGTCGTAAGCACCGTGTAAGATAGGGTGGGTGACATTCGCCCAACGTGAGGTGTTAGCCAGACCAATAAATGTCGCAGCGATTAGTGCAAAGACCCAGTAAGCAGCCGTTGGCAGTTGGTATCCTGAAAATGAGAAGAGTCCCATAGCCAAGATGATGGCAAAACCAAGGTAAGTACCTGTTCTTCCCCATTTTTCCATTTTAAGAAGGTGTTGAAAATCTTCCTCGTTTGGCGCGCCAATGGTCTCTTTTATAGCATCAATGTCTTTTTGAAGTTCGTCTTTGTCTATCTCTGCGTAGGGTGTATATGTATGTTCCAAAATTTTCCTTGAATATTCGTGGCGCGATTATAGCGATATCATGATTAGGAATTGTTTGATATACGTCAATTGTAATGGATTGAAATAGGAATTTTAGAAAGAAGAAATACTCTAAAAGTGCAGTGCTATAGTGATCTAAGCGTCACTACTTCTGTATGAATTGACCACAGGCTTTATGCTCTTTTCCATTGAATGTCTTGACGTTTTGATCGCCTTTTACCCACGCTTCATAACGGGCACACTCTTCATGCTTAAGACATATCGTATTATTACAGGCTTTATCGACCATAGCTACTCCTTGAAATTTAGGTGAAAATATAACATGTCAATAAACGATAGTTATTGACATAAATCTATATTACCTTGTACCCTTAGGCAATTCTATTTATTCTGTAGAACCTAGTGTTTACCGTAGAGCTCATTTGATGGGTGGTTAGGCTCACTTATGGCAGACTTCTTTACCTCTTTTTTATCATAATGGACGACATCACCTGCTTGAAGTGCACTAACGATTAAGAGTGTTGCTAATATAACTTTTTTCATGTTGAATCCTTTAGGTATGTTTATTTACTACTATGAATAGATAGTAGTTTAAATCAGAGGAATAGTATCTCTTTTTGAATAAGACTAAATTACTCTTATTTAATTAATATAAAGATTTAATATATATCTAAATTATTAAAAATATTTGTTTGGATAATAGTCTATAGACTATTTTGAGCGGTGACCTTCATGCTTCTTTTTGAAGTCTGTATCGTAAATGTATCCTGCTATGCTTTCTAAGGCCTCTTTGTCAAAAGCTAACTCTGGCATTAGTCCATGTTTGTCAATAGCGTCATGCATTAAGGAGGTCTCTTCTTTTGGTATGTGAACCCAGTTTACCATATACGTAACAAAGTCTTTTTTTACGGGAAAAGCCGAAAGATAGCGTGCTCTAAAGTCTATAACAGAAGGAGCTGAGCGTGTCTCGTTTTCAAAATGACAGGTGGTACAGTTACCATGAAAGAGGAGGGCATCATAATTGGTTGCTTGGAGGTTTAGCATAAAGATAAAAGTAGTTAAGAGAATTGTTTTCATGCTTGAGAGAACCTTTTATAAGATATGAATGAAACATCATACCTTATAAAAGTCATAAACTTATCAAATGTTTATTATTTGCTACCCTTAGACTGTTTAGGAAGCTTGATAACACGAGCGGGTTTTTTAGGCGCACTGTCGGCACTTTCGTTTTTTGGTTTGTTACGCCAGTCGCCATCACTTCGGCTACTGTCAGAGTGTTTCTTATCCCAAGGTTTTTTCTCGCCTTTGTTGTCCCATGACTTCTTTTCGCCACGGTTGTTGTCCCATGGTTTTTTGTCGCCATCATTTTTGTCCCAAGACTTTTTCTCAAATGGTTTTTTGTCCCCTTGAGCATCTCTGTCCCAAGGTTTGCTGCCACCTTGCTTTTTAGACTTGTACTTAGGGTTTTCTCTTTTTTCATCTTCACTTCGTGCGGTACCGTCATATCGGTGGTTACGCTCGCCAGTTTTACCCGAGAAGATAGGCTTTCCATCTTCATCTTTTCCTAAGTACTTAGACTCTTTTTTCTGTTTAGCCCAAGCTTTTTTACGCTTTTCGTCACGCTCTTCTTGGTTCTTACGGTTGTACTCTTGACGCTCTTTAAGATCTTTTGCAGCTTCGCGATCTTTGATGTAAGAGGCAGGCTCAAAGTTAGTAAGTACCTCTTTAGTAAGGGTACGTTTCATCAAGGTTTCGATCTTGTAAAGTTCTTGTTGGTCTTTGTCATCGGCTAAAAGTAGTGCAAAGGTGTTGGTCTGGTTAAGACGTTTGACATAGTTTTCAGGATTAGATGAAAGATCAAGACTGATGATCATCTCACATTTTACTTTCGGGTCTTCAAGCAGTTCACTGTCGGCTACAAAAGTAACATTGTCTGCATCGATCTTATCATCAAGAGCAGAGATGTCTTGAGCGGCGATGACAAGGATCTCTTTGTCGGCATGAAGTGTTATGAGGTGTTTAAGAAGGTCAAGCTTCTGAGCGCGATCACAAGGGTGAACTCGGTGGTTGTGGCGTTTGATGAGTATAGTGTCAACTGACATGGATGTCCTTAGTAGTAAAAGAAGCGAGGGTCGAACAGTAAAGTTGTAGTGATCTTGCTAATAATTAACGTAATTATAGCGTAGATATTGGATCACAACTCCATTTATACTTTTAACACCATGACATGGTCGTCCATTACATAGCCTTCTCCGATGTCTGTACATATATCAGCCACGATCTCGAACCCCACATGTTTATAGGCTGTGATGGCGTTTGTGTTGTTTTTGTTAACGGTGAGTCTTATCTCAGGCAGTTGGTGAGATGAAGCGAGTTCTTTAGCAAAGCTAATTGCTTGACTCCCCAAACCATGCTCTCGTTCTTCTTCTAAAAGGTAGATCTTACTGAGAAACAGACTCTCATCATCTAGTCTGATCCCCATATAGCCTATAGTTTTAGTCTCTTGCATAATCAGATAATAATGAATGTTCTTTTTATCTACCTCATTAGAAATAGTCTGAAAAGAGTGATATGTACGAAGCATATACGTAACTTGGTCTTTACCGATGATAGGGGTGTAATGCTCAGTCCATATGGTTTGCGCTAGTTTAACCACAACCTCTATCTGTTGGCGTGTTAGAACGCGTGCTAATGTAGCTTTCATGTGCTCACCTTCTGAGTTGTATCAACTAAAATAGTACTGTTACTATACTAAAGATGTTTAAATATTACATGTTTTAATGATTAGTAAGTAGAAATTTTAGATTTATAATATAGGTTGACTAAATATTATATATTATGTGGCATAATATATATCATATAAAAAGATAGGATTTAAAATGGCAACCGTAAACTTAACAGAAGCAAACTTCACTGAGACTATTGAAAAAAACGACATCGTAATT
>JAJRVE010000214.1 GCA_024277445.1 Campylobacterales bacterium | reverse complement strand
TACTATCTGAAATCTATTGGAAAAGTGGCGTAAGGTAGCAGGCAAGAGGTGGAAATAAATTAGGCTCTTAAGTTGTCTTGATTTTTCAGGCCATTATACTAGTTGAGTTGCTTGGTAATTATTTCTTTATTGTGTCGTAGCCGTTATCCGTAAACAAGTTTACGGTTCCGTGAAACTACTTATACGACAATAGCAATCAAAACTTTTAAAATGTATGGGCAGGGATGAGAGCGATTAGCTCTCAAATCAATCAATGCGTCACCGCTTGAAGCTCTCTCTAACATCTGCAAGGCTGAATGAAGCGAATGAAGTTCCGTAAAGAAAACGACACTGTTTGAGCGAATAGCGAGTTTGTCGTTTTTAGGAACGCAATGAGTGGAATGAAGGAAGTCGCGAGCTAGCGACCCCGAAGCCGTTAGAGGCGCCTTTTTCGTTTCCTTTTTGGGCAGTGCCAAAAAGGAAAGAATCATGAGACAAAGGTTATATAATCTAGCACATACACCTAAAAAGAATAAAGAAATAATCAATTCAAAAGAGGAAGTAACTCGTGGATTCCTGTCTTCACAGGGATGACGGAAAATAGAAGTGGTGAGAGTAAGTAACTTGTAAGTTCCAGATCTAATCCGGAATGACGAAGTAAAAAAGCTTATGAGTACAAACCCTTATTCATCATCAAGAAACCGACTAAAGCGATGCGTAGCAAAAGTAGCATGACACTTAGTACAAGAGTTCACCATCTTAAAGTAGCTATCTTTCATAGCTTCCTTATCATTGAATTCCGCCGCATTCGCCAACTCAGAAGCCCCACCATGAAGCTCAGCATCAAAGGTAAAAAACTGCTTCGGCAAAGTTTTCAACTCCTCCACATTACGTGGCTTCAAACTTGTCGTAAAGATAAAGCTATCTCTTATCTCACCCGCAATCTTTTGAACTTTCTCATCATCACCTGAGATCATTCCATAAAGGATCTCATCCATCCCACTCTTTATAAAACTCATCTCTGCCTTAAAAAGGTTTCGCGTCTCATCTGAAAGTTTAGTGACTGCTTGGTTAGGTTCTGCCATCACTGCTGTTGAAAGTAAAAGTACCATTAATATTAGTTTTTTCATCTCTATCTCCTTGATTTTAAAAACTATAACATCCCTGTGTTAATCCAACGTTAAAACCAATCTTCCTCACCACGGCACGCTTTGTCCACCTCGTCCATAAACTCCAAGTAATCTTCATCTTTAGCACGATCGAGTGCCTTAAAAGTCTCAAAGTCATACTCTTTAAATATCTTGTCATCCAAACAGTCACAATGGCTCTGGTTATACTCTTTAACGCACGATACTAAGAGATCAGCCTTACTAACATCTTGCCAAGTGTAATACTTATTATAAAACGGTACCAAGGCCCAAAAGAAGAAACCTATTGCCAGTACAATGTTTAAAAGATACTCACGCTTTCGTGTTTCAAAATAGCGTTTAGTGTCATAGATGATAAAAAGTAAAAAGAGAATTTCAAGTGTAATAGTGAACCAGTCACTTTCATAAAATGCAAACACGGAGGTCCTTGGAAAGTAAAGTTAAAAAAGGAGTTAACCCGAAAGGGCTATAGCATTACACCACCAACTAAATACCCAAATCTCAATGAGGGTAATTTTGTACATAATCAAGGCAGATGTTCTTCAGCGTAGCCATAGCTACGGTGAAGGTTGTCTAACGCAGAGTATGTGCAAAAGTACCCTCACCCTACGGGGAGAGCGAGAAGAGGAAATCTTCAAGCAGATAGATAAGTCGGCTTAGCTACGGCTAGGCCTCATATCTCTCCACTCGAATCTTACCTCTTCTCGCTCTCTTGAGTTTTTGGGTATTTAGTTGGTGGCGTAATAGTATTAAGACGGGCAGCACGCGTCTAAGTCACCAAGATCGACATTAGTTCCTTGACCACTGATCATCTCTTCATTTTCACGAATAGTCTTACCATTGTGAACAATAGTATAAGCGATCTTCGTAGTGTCACGGATCGTATTAATCGTTGAACAGTAGGTTTCAACACTAGCCATCACCCAACGTGCTGCCTGATCATCACTGTCAGCGTCAGAGTTAAATGTGTATGTTAAATGTAGCGTCTCAAACTTTTTAGGATGATCATCCGCACGTTTCACTTCACCTTCAACAACAAGATCAGTAACAATTTTACCTTGGTTTTGTGGCAACATCTGAATATCACTCGCACTACAAGCGATAATACCGCTTAAAAAGTACTCTATCGGACTGATCGTTGGACAGTCAATAATAAAACTACTTTTCGTAGTCGTTGCTTCAAACTTCATCGCTTCTTTATGTGCAATTGTGATCTTCATATGCTTAACCCTTTAATATAATCTTTAAACAGCTCTACCTGTTCGAGTGTACGTTTAGTCGATGTTCCACCCTCAGATGTTCTTGCATTCATCGAGTTACGTAGTGCTAAAAATGGCATGACATCCTCTTTGATACGATCATCAATTTTAACTAACTCTTCAAAGCTCATTTCAGAAACATCTATACCTGTCATTTCTGCATAAGCAACTGCTTTACCTGAGATAAAGTGGGTCTCTCTAAAAGGCACGCCACAGTGCTCAACCAAATAATCTGCCAGGTCTGTTGCAGTCAGGTGTCCTTTTTGACACGCTTTTTCCATGTTTTCTGGTTTAACTGTCATACTCTTAAGTGCTTCACGTAGGATCTCAAGTGAAAGTTCAGCCGTATCGATGCTGTCAAAAACACCCTCTTTATCTTCTTGCGTATCTTTGTTGTAAGCAAGAGGAAGACCTTTCATCACGGTCAGTAGTGAGATAAGATTACCATTAACACGTCCTGTCTTACCACGAAGGAGTTCAGGAACGTCTGGGTTTTTCTTTTGAGGCATGATGGATGAACCAGTAGAGTACGCATCTGAAAGCTCAACAAAGCCAAACTCATAACTTGACCAGAGAATGATCTCTTCACTCAGACGAGAGATGTGCATCATCATCGTAGAGATGTTAAAAAGGATCTCTAAAGCAAAGTCACGATCACTTACCGTGTCAAGACAGTTTATGCTTACACTGTCAAAACCAAGTGCCTCTGCTGTCATCTTACGGTCGATGTTGTGTGGTGTACCTGCTAGTGCAGCACAACCAAGTGGTGAGATATTAATGCGTTTACGACTCTCTTCAAAACGCTCGATGTCACGTTTAAACATCGATGCATACGCCAACATGTGAAAACCAAAGTTTGTTGGTTGGGCATGTTGAAGGTGGGTCATCCCAGGGATAAGCGTCTCAGTATGTTTAGAAGCAATCTCAACAACCACTTCCATCAAAGCTTTAATAAGCTGTGCGATCTCTCTGTTTTTACGGACAACGTAACGGCGAAAGTCAACGGCTACTTGATCATTACGTGAACGTGCTGTATGGAGCTTTCCACCCACCTCGCCAATAATAGCCGTCAGGCGCTTCTCGATCCCCATATGAAGATCTTCATCCGAGATCTTCCACTCAAACTTTCCGGCCTCGATCTCTTCAAGAACTTGAGAAAGTCCATCATGAATAGACGTAAGTTCATCTGCCGTTAAAATACCCTGTGCGTGCAACATTGCTGCGTGTGCTTGTGAACCTTCAATGTCTTCTCTATAAAGACGACGATCAAACATGATTGATGCATTAAAATCATCAAGCAGTGAAGCTGAACTTTCACTAAAACGACCTGACCACATTTTGTCCATTTTGTCTCCCGTGACGGCACATGTCAAACATATGCAAAATAATGGTGACATTTTACCTAATTTTTTGGTGTTTTTAGAAAGGGATTATAAGAGGAGCGAAATTTGAAGTTTTATAAAAGTAAGGCGAAGGCAGAACCTTCAATAGAGCGATGTTTTTTAGTTACAAGCAGGTACGTTACCACTGTCTTTAGCGTATTCTACTAAGAAGTCTTTGAGGTGTTTTGCACGTTTTCTATACTTCTTACTCTCAAAGTATTTCCACGACTTTTTAGCTTTTTTGTTATTAAGGTGAAGCTGTGCTAAACCATAACCCTTTTGGCCATTTTTCTTCTTAAGTAACTTTTTCCAAGTCTTCTTCTTTTTTGATGCGGCAACTTCTAGTCCACCACCATGACATTTACGACATTTTTTGATGTAAACTTTTTGACCTTTATATACCGCTGCTTCAGCAGAACCAAGTCCTAAGACTGCGATAGCTAGTACGTACATTATCAATTTTTTCATACACAAACACCTTCATTCGTTTATTATTGTATTCATCTTACATTATCAAAAATAATATTACCCTTAACCTATAAGCGAAATTGATACTGTTTCACGAGTTTGGAAAAGATATCACATCAATTGTGATAAAAAAGAGACAATTACAACATAAAACAATATTTTACGTTAAT
>JAJRVE010000213.1 GCA_024277445.1 Campylobacterales bacterium | reverse complement strand
GCGTAACGTGGAGCAATTTCAGTAACTAACTTGTTAGTCATCTCTTTGCTTTGTAGTGCAGCAAATACTGTACGGTGAGCATTAGAGTCACCCTTGATTGCTGTAGTGATTAGTTTCTCTACAAATGAACGAAGTTCTTTTGCTTTAGGAACAGTTGTTTCGATTTTTTCGTTTTCGATTAACGCAATGCTTAAGTTCTTAAGTAGAGCTGCACGGTGTGAGCTTGTACGACTTAGCTTGCGGTATCCATGACGGTGTCTCATGTTGTTTCCTTATTCAGCTTCGATTTTTTTCTTAAGTGCGCCAACCAGGTCATCAGACAAGTTTTCACCAACAGAGAAACCAGTTTCAGTCAGTTTCTCAAGGATCTCTTCGTAAGATTTTTTACCTAGGTTTTTAACATTCTTAAGATCATTTTGACTCATCAATACGATTTCGCCAATATACTTAATGTTTGAACGATCAAGACAGTTGAATGAACGAGCACTCAAACCAAGATCATCAATACGTGCAGTCAATTTTTTCAACTCCGGAGACTCTTCTACTCTTTCGATCGTAGCGGGAGCCTGGATGCTGATCTCTGAGCTAAACACGTTCAATTGAGCGTGCATAACTTCTAGTGCATTACGGAATGCATCTAGTGGAGAGATTTGACCATCTGTAACAATGTTCAATACAACTTTTTCAAAGTTCGGGTTGTCTTCAACAAGAACATTCTCGATAGCGTAAGTTGCCTTACGAACTGGAGTAAAGAATGCATCTAAAGCGATGTAACCCTCATCTAGTTCTTCACGAATGTCTTCGCTTGGTACATAACCGATACCTTGGAAAATTTTGATTGTAAAGTTCAGCGTTGCATCATCGTTAAGAGTTGCAAGGAATGCATCTGGAGTAACAATTTCTACTTCGTCATTAGCAAGGTCAGAACCCTTGATCTCACATGGACCAGCAAAGCTGTATGTGATCTCAGCCTCTTTAGCATCGTCTTTAAGTTTAAAGCGAATACCTTTAAGGTTGATAATGAAGTCAGAAATATCTTCAAGCATACCGCGCACAGAGTCAAACTCGTGCTTAGCGCCTTCGATTTTAATTGCTACCGGAGCGTACCCTACAGAGCTGCTAAGCAAAAAGCGACGTAATGGGTGAGCTAGTGATACTGCATAACCTGTTTCAAACGGGTATGCAATAACATTTGCTTCAGTGTCGCTAATTTGCTCAACCACAAACTCTTGTGGAAGAAGCGGAGATGTTTTGATTTTTTTCATTCACAACGCCTTTTTATAAATTATTTCGAGTAAAGCTCAACGATTAAACGTTCTTCTACTGGGATAACGATCTCTTCACGTTCTGGAAGACGTGTAAAGATACCAAATACTTTTTCAGCATCGATATCAACCCATGGAGAAATACCAGTTTGAGCTGTTAGTTCGATAGCACGCACAACTTGGTTGTTCTGCTTGCTTTTTTCACGGATCTCGATCTTTTGTCCTGGCTTAACGCGGTATGATGCAATATCAACACGCTTACCATCAACAAGAACGTGACCGTGGTTTACGAATTGGCGTGCGAAACGACGAGTCGATGCAAATCCCATTCTGTAAACAACATTGTCAAGACGCTGCTCAAGAAGTGTAATAAGGTTTGTACCTGTATTTCCTGCGCGACGCTTAGCTTCACCAAATAGTGCACGCATCTGCTTCTCAGAAACACCGTACATGAACTTAGCTTTTTGCTTCTCATTTAGTTGAAGACCGTACTCAGAAACTTTCTTACGACGCTGACCATGCTGACCAGGACCATAAGGACGCTTTTCTAGAGCAGACTTACCTGCAAGACGACGCTCACCTTTTAAGTTAAGGCTTACACCGAATCTTCTTTCGATTTTTTCTACTGGACCTCTATATCTTGCCATCAGTAATCTCCTTAAACTCTACGACGCTTAGGTGCGCGACAACCGTTGTGTGGTAGTGGTGTAACATCTTTCATAAATGTTACAGTAATACCTTCGATAGCACCTACAGCTTTTGTTGCTGTTTCACGACCTGAACCAGGACCTTGTACTTTAATACCAAGTTGCTTGATACCATGTACTTGAGCTTTTGCTACTGCATCTTCTACTGCTGCTTGCGCTGCAAACGGAGTAGATTTTTTAGAACCCTTGAAACCAAGTGAACCTGCAGATGACCATGCGATCATGTTACCCATCTCATCAGTGATAGTAACTAGAGTGTTGTTGAATGATGCTGCAATGTGGCAGATACCACGTGCAATATTCTTTTTTACTACTTTTTTACGAGTTGCTTTTCTTTTTGCCATACTCTAATCCCTTACGCTGCGCCGACAGTCTTACGTTTACCCTTACGAGTACGCGCATTTGTCTTAGTTTTTTGCCCACGACATGGAAGACCACGACGGTGACGGATACCACGGTATGAACCAAGGTCCATTAGTGATTTAATATCCATTGCAACTTTCTTACGTAGATCACCTTCAACCATATGGCTTGCACGGATCTCAGCAGTAATAGCAGCTACATCAGCTTCTGTAAGCTCATGAATACGTTTGTTATAATCGATACCTGTCGCGTCAAGAATCTGACGAGAAGCGTAAAGACCAACTCCGTAGATGTATGTTAGACCATACTCTACACGTTTTTTCTTAGGTAAGTCCACACCAGCAATACGTGCCATGCTTATCCTTGTCTCTGTTTATGTTTTGGGCTTTTAGAACAGATTACTCTGACTATTCCCTTGCGTTTGACGATTTTACATTCGTCACACATCTTCTTTACTGAAGCGCGTACTTTCATTGTATGCCCTTAATATTAGTTTACTTTACCATTTCAGGCAGAAGCGGTTTATCACCCTGCCAATACTTGTATCTAGTACTAAGTCCCTAAAATAGGCACTCGAAGTAGGTACAAATACTCAACCATTTTGTTTAAAACGGCAAAGTGGACGCGTATGTTACAAAAAAAGACTTAAAAGCTTTATTAAAAATGTCAATTAGCATCACTTTTAGCTTCTTTTAACCTTTTATGCCACTCTTTTTCTGAATCCGCTATAATTGCACCCATGATTAACGAAAAAATAGAGTTAGGGAAACTTAATACCCTACGAATAGATAGATTTACAGAACCAGGTATCTACTTGATGGCAGAAGATGAAGCTGACATTTTACTACCAGGTCAATATGTAACCGAGAGTATGGCAGAAGGTCAAGAGATCCAAGTCTTTGTCTATACAGATAGTGAAGACCGCCTTGTAGCAACAACAGACACACCAAAAGCGATGGTCGATGAATTCGGCTTTTTTGAAGTGGTTGATGTGGCTGACTTCGGTGCCTTTGTAGACTGGGGACTTCCTAAAGATTTGTTCATCCCTAAAAACCGTCAAAAGACACCGTTCAAAGTAGGTGAAAAACGCATTCTTCGTGTTGTTAAAGATGATCAGAGTGAACGTCTACTTGGTGTTGAAAAGATCAAGCAGTATCTTAGTCACGAAGTAGAAGACGGTTACTATAAAAACAGACCCGTCAAACTACTAGTAATGG
Organism: Campylobacterales bacterium; assembly: GCA_024277445.1. GTDB lineage: Bacteria > Campylobacterota > Campylobacteria > Campylobacterales > Sulfurimonadaceae > Sulfonitrofixus. The sequence continues at coordinate 12,086 of JAJRVE010000213.1, read as the reverse complement.
CAAGAACACCCCTTGGCTATAAAGTCATCGTTGATGACACTTACTCCGGTATGTTATTTACCAATGAGATCTTTGAGGACATCAATGCAGGTGATCTTAAAAAAGGGTTTGTGAAGTTAGTACGTAAAGATGGAAACATGGACATCTCGCTTCAACCCATCGGTACAGCCGCTAAAACAGATATTGCCACCGAAAAGATTATGCAACTGTTAGATGAAAATGGTGGTTCCCTTCCATATAACTATAAAAGTGATGCCGATCTTATAAATGGTGTCTTTGGACTAAGTAAGAAGAATTATAAACGTGCATTGACGACACTGAAAGATGCAGAGAAGATAGACGTTACCGATACCGGTATCTATAAAAAATAGGAACGACAATGGCAAAAAAGAAAAAAAGTGTTGACTATAGTAAAGAGAACGTCATTTTTGAGATGGATCAAAAACAAGAAAAGCTCATGCGCTACATGCCAGAAGTTCAAGCAGTTGAACTTAAATGTATGGAGCCTGGATCTAAAGGGATACATGAGGTTGCTTTTGCACACCTTCCTAAAGAGATCAAGCAGCTGCTAAAACCACTACGAAAATAAATTAAATAAGGAATTATATAATGAGTGAATTTACAAATGTAACAGCAGTTAAAGCTGCCAACATCTACTACGACGGAAAAGTAACAAGCAGAACACTGAAGTTTGCGGACGGTTCTACCAAGTCACTTGGTATTATGCTACCGGGTGAGTACACCTTTGGTACTGAGCTAAAAGAGATCATGGAGATCATGGCAGGTGAGCTTGATGTTCGTCTGCCTGGTGAAAGTGACTTTACGACACTAACAGTACCTTGTAGTTTCGAAGTACCCGCTAACAGTTCATTTGACCTTGTTATCAAAGCACCTACAGACTACTGCTGTTCATACATCTCAGAATAATAACAAGTGAGAGCGACTTAGCTCTCATTACCTGCCATTAATCATCTTGCGTTATATTTCTTCTACTTAAATTCTACACGAAAGAAGAACTTCCATGAAAAAAATCTATTTATCTACACTCGCTATTGCCCTTGTTGGTCTAACTATAACAGGATGTAATGAAGACAGTGTCGCTAAAAATGCTGATACGCAAGAAAAAGCTGCTAAAAAAGTAGAGCTAACTACCTCTCAAGAGAAGCTTGGTTATGCTATTGGTTTACAGATCGGTTCACAACTAGCTACAACAAAAGATGCGATGCATACTGAGTCACTTATACTTGGTATTAAAGATGCTTTAGAAAATAAGCCACCACGTTTGACTAACGAAGAGATGCAAGCAGCTAAAATGGCCTTCCAACAAGAGGTACAGCAACGTGCTCAACAAGAGATGGCACAGCTTTCTGAGAAAAACCTAGTAGAAGGTCAAAACTTTCTAGCAGAAAACAAGGCAAAAAAAGGTGTTGTAACCCTGCCTAGTGGTCTTCAATACAAGGTCATCAAAGCAGGAACAGGTGCAACACCAACAGCTAATGACACAATTGTTGCACACTATACGGGTAAACTTATCAACGGTCAGGTCTTTGACTCTTCACTGCAACGTGGCGAACCTGCTACCTTCCCTGTTAGTGGTGTTATCGCTGGTTGGACAGAAGCACTTCAAAAGATGAAGGTTGGTGGAAAATGGGAACTTTACATCCCTGCTAAACTTGCTTATGGTGAGCGCGGTGCAGGTCAAATGATTGCACCTAACTCTGTTTTGATTTTTGAGATTGAGCTTTTAGAAATCAAAAAATAATCTATTTTCAAGGCTTTGCCTTGATTTTCTTCTCTTTTACATCCTTTTATCTGCGCTAATTCCAAACTTTTCATCTATATAACTTTTTGTACTATTCTTGAGTACACTCATACTTTTTTGTACCGACAAAAAAGTAAGCAAAAAAGCTCTCGAAACGGCTTCGAGGTCGACACGCTGTCGACTACCTTCGCTACGTTCTCTACACTCCTAAAAACAGTTAACTCACTATTCGCTCAAACAAAACTGTTTTCTTTACGGAGTTACGTTCTCTTCGCTCTGCTCTGTAGGGGTTTCGAAGGAAGAGCAAAGCGGTAACGCATTATTTTGAATTAAAAGCTATTCGCTTTTATCCCTAGTTTTACTTGCTGACAGTTGTCTCTTTTCGTGTCGTAGCAGTTCGGAAGTATAAACTTATTTGCACCAGTCGTAAACAAGATCACGGTTCCTAGAAGCTATTTGTGCGTCAAGAGCAATTATCACTTTTAAAATGTATGGGCAGGGATGAGAGCGATGAGCTCTCACATTAATCAATGCGTCACCGCTTGAATCCCTCTCTAACATCTGCAGGGCTGAATGAAACGAATGGAGTTCCGTTAAGAAAACGACACTGTTTGAGCTGAAAGCGAGTTTGTCGTTTTTAGGAATGCAATGAATGGAATGAAGGAAGTTGGTAGCTACCAACCCCGAAGCCGTTAGAGGCGCCTTTTTGGTTTCGTTTTTGGGCAGTGCCAAAAAGGAAAGGGAAGCAAGACAAAGTTATATAATCAAGTAAATCAACCTAAAATAATCAATTCAAAAAAAGAAGTAACTCGTGGATCCCTGTCTTCACAGGGATGACGGAGAATGAGTTAATAAGAGTAAGTAACTTCTTAATACAAAAGTTATAACGAAGAACGTACCCCAATAGCGTGCCATAAAATCACGATATTCAAAATAAAAATAAGTAGTGAACTTCCACGCATTACAATATGCTGGATTGTAGAACGATCTTTCTTATGAACCTTAAACGCAATCGACATATGAATAATAGTCAACAAAGAGATGAAACCAACCGCATAAAGTTTATGTGTCATCTCCTGCGCTAAAGTAGAGTCTGGCGCATATAACATCACATCGCCTATACCACAATGAAAAAACATCGTTGTTCCCGTTGCCAATAAGGAGAGCAACCAAAAAGTCTCGAAGTAACCATAAATGGGACCAATATGGCCGTAAACATCGCCTTGCGCTCCCTTGTCTCTTAAAAAGATACCAAGCGCAAACAAAAAGAGAGAACCACCTATCCATGCGGTGGCCGAAAGTATGTGGATAAAAAGTATGATATTCATAGTGATACTTTACGCTCTTTTTTCCTAAAAACATTTGACTTGTCACAAGAATTATAATGTTTATAAGTCATTTCACTCTAAAATGAGTTCAAATGCCCTAAAATGGAGCTAGCATGCCCGATAGAAAAAGTGCTCAAGAGATGTTTAAAGACTACACACCTGAAGTGATGTACTATGATCCTGAAGTCGATGGTGGTAGTGATCACCTCATCCGTGAGGATCTTCTCTCAGAGAAAGAACGTCTTAAGAAACTCATTATGAAACGTAAGATGGATATTAAGGGTGATAACCGAGTACGACGGTAGTCGCTTTACTCCCATTTTTGATGTTTAATGTTTAATTATTAATTATCTTACTTTTTTTAGTCCCTCTTAACTCCAAACGCACTACTATTTCATACTTTAATATTATCGAGACACTATTATGATTGAACAAGCACACGAAGCCTACAACGCGCAAGACTATAAGAAAGCCTATACTCTCTACGAAGCCTTATCAAACAGAGGTGATGCCACTGCGATGACCTCTTTGGCATTTATGTATCAAAATGGTTTTGGTGTTGAGAAGAGTGATGAAAAAGCACTTGAGTACTATCTCAAAGCCTCTGAGCAGAAACAGCCCTACGCACTTTTTAACCTTGCTATACTTTACAGTAATGGTGTGGGTGGTGTTGAGCATGACCAATTTAAAGCGCATGAACTCTTTTTAGAAGCAGCAGAACGCGAAGTACCACCTGCCATGTATGAAGTTGCGCTTATGCTTGAACGTGGTCTTGGTTGTCTGCAAAACTACTCTGAGTCTGCCTTCTGGTATGAAGAAGCAGCAAAACGTGGACATGCTCAAGCCTTTAACAACTTGGGTGCCCTCTACAAAGAAGGTCATGGCGTCAACAAAGACTATAAACGTGCCTTTGTCTGTTTTGAACGTGCGGCGCAAAAAGAGTTAGCCGAGGGCTTTTACAACCTTGGGCTTATGTATGACCAAGGCATGGGTGTGGAAGAAGATCATGACTTGGCATTAGACCTTTGTCGTAAGGCAGCTTACGCCGGTCATGAAAAAGCAAAGACTATTATTGCGGGTCTTCAAGAAGATGGGAAGATTGTTTTTTAGATGATGTCATGCTTTAATACGCTTCGCTATAATAGTTTTATATAAAGAATAAGGTACACAATGTTTACAGGTCTTATCCGTGAAATGGCGACAGTACAAAGTATTACCAACAACACACTAATCCTTCAAGCCACCTACAAACCAAAGATGGGCGACTCTATCGCTATTAATGGTACCTGCTTAAGCGTCACAGCACTTTCTGGCAATGGGTTTAGTGTGGAACTCTCTCCCGAAACACAAAGTCATATTGCCGTAGATCAGCTCAAAGGCAAGGTACACATCGAACCAGCCATGATGATGGGTGATCGTTTTGAAGGTCACATCGTTCAAGGGCATGTTGATACCATTGGCACCATCTCACAGATAAAGAACAATGGAAACTCGTATGATGTTTTTGTGGAGGTTGAACCAAAACAGATCGCTTACATCGTGCCAAAAGGCTCCATTACTATTGATGGTGTGAGCTTGACTGTAAATGAAGTATTTGAGAGTTCATTTCGTCTGACGATTATTCCTATTACTATGAAAGAGACACTTTTTGGAAATTATAAGGTAGGGAGTAAAGTAAACGTTGAAACAGATATGTTTGCGCGTTACATCGAGCATATTTTGGCCCATAAAAAGCCATCACTTAGTTGGGAAAGTGTCGAGCGCATCTCTGCGCTCTATTAGAAGAAGAACTTAGAACTTGTACTGAACACCTAGGTATAGTACTCCCAAGCCTTGAAAGTGTTTTTTCTCTGCGTCTGTATTTTCATCAAATTTGTAAGAAAAACTGTTGCTCTCATATGCAAGACGAAAGCCAAATCCTCCGAGAGAGGTAGGCTCATAGTCTAAACCAAAGCCTATGTGCAAGGTAGGATTGTATCTTGGCAGATCAAAGTCTTTCTCATGCGTATAGTCACTATAGATATAGCCCAAACCTAACAACACATAGGGAATTCTAACATATTATAGGTGAGCACAAAGTGCATCACTTAGTGACTCAACATCTTGGTTACATGCTATCTTATGTGGCATATTCACCGCTTTGTAAGCACCTACCGGTTGCAAGGTCGCAAATGTTGCATCTCTATGACCATCTCCCTGATTGATATAAATGTAAAAGCCATTTTCATAGAGGGCAAGACGTGTTTTCAGGGCAATGGAGTAGGTTGTCAATATAGCATCTTCTTTCAGCAACGAAGCAATCTCTTTAAAATACTCACGCGTCCAAAGCAGTGGGTTCACCGATGGACTAAAGGCATCTTGATAGACGATGTCAAAGAGCTCATTACAACCTTGTAAATATGCTCTAGCATCCCCTATGTAGAGTTCGATGTAGACAAATTCATCTTCATACACATGCTCTCGACTTAAGGTCTGAATAATAGGAATCAAGCTATGAAAGGTATCGGGATAGGTAAAGTCATGTAAGGAAGCGATGAGTTCAGCATCAAACTCTGGCGAAAAAATACGAAGACGCTTTTTAATCTTGTTCTCACGTAGGTAGTAGAGTGTCGCTAAGGTGTTAAAACCAAGACCAAAACAGATATCGAGGATAGTTAATTCCTCTTTATCCTTGTGATGATCAAAGGCTGGGATGACATGTTTGTAAAGAGACTCATGCAGTGCGCCATCACGTGTTGAGTGGTAGTGTTCCTGAAACTGCTCACTAAATGCCGTATAAGAGCCATCTTCACTTTTGACCATAGTGTGTGCATAGCTTGAAAAGCTTACGACTTCTTCCAAATTTAACAAATTCTCTTTAGACAATGAGATATCCAACTTCTCTGATGGTCGTAATAAAATCTTCATGAAGCTTTTTACGTAAACGTCGAATAGTTGCTACGATCGTATTGTGGGGGACACTCTTTCGCCAAACCTCATCTGCCAGAGTATCAAAAGTCACTACAGCACCACGCTGTTGAAACAGACAATAGAGCAGTTCTCTCTCTTTGTTGGTCAATAATACGATCTCATCATTGTAATAGAGCGAACGGCTGCTAAAATCATAGGTATACATCGATATCTCATGAAGTGATATCCTATTGGAGTGCAAGCGTCGTTGTTTGATTTTTTTGACTTTTAATAGTAACTCTTCGATCTCAAATGGTTTTTTAAGATAATCTTCACATCCAAGTGCATAAGCTTTATTGATATATTTCATATCGTTATTGGAAGAGATAAAGATATAGTCACTTTTTTCATAATAAGGCTTGAGTACTGCCATGAGCTCAATACCATCCATATCCGGCAGATTAATATCCAATATAAAGAGATCGACATGCTCCCTTTTAATATTATCTATTAAAGAAGATGCCGTAAAAAATGAACGCACAGAATAGTTCTCTTTTTTCAATAAAAGTGATGTTGCATAGTTCAACGCTTCATTGTCTTCTACTAATACAATACTCATTATCTTTTTTGTCATATTATTTTCATTGGTAAAGTCTATACTTCTTTTTAGATATTATAGCTAAAGTAATAAGGATTGGCATGAAACACGTACTAATTGTTGAGGATCTTGAAGTACAGTCAAGTCTGTTGAGTTTTAGCATCAATGCACAAGGGTACGAAGTAACAGCTGTCACAAGTGGTGAAGAGGCGCTCAAACTCTTAAAAGAAGGCCTTCATGTGGATCTCATCACACTTGACATTCACCTTATAGGTATGAATGGTCTACAGTTTCTCTCTATCATCAGAAAAGATCCCAAGACTAAAGGTATCCCTGCCATTATCATTTCTGCACTCTCACAAACACGACATATGGACGAGGCAAAAGCACTTGGTATAGTTAAATACATTGTAAAACCAGTAAACTTTCAAGAGCTTACCACCTTACTAAAAAAGAAACTTGATGTTTAAACGAACAGTCTTTATACTCTTTTTGATTGGTATCATACTCATTATCATGACTGTCTTCACTAAAAGCTTTGATCTTGTATTCCCATCTGAAGAGTTCATCTATGAATTAAAAACATCTCCGGTCTCTGCAGTGACTTACCTTCCTGAAGCAGACTCAAGACGTCTGCAACTCGATAAAAAAAGTATTGCTATCTACAGTGTAGCAGAAGAGACTTCGATGCTTGAACGTATTTTTAAAACAGCAGGGCTTCCTTATCGTATCTGTCACTCTCTTGATGAACTCAAAAACGCACCCATACTTTTTCTTGACCTTTCGATGAACAGACCGGTAACCCTGAATGATAAACAACTCAAGCAACTTTATCGTTTTGTAGCCCAAGGAGGAATTCTTATTGGTAATGATGTCTTAGCCACCCGATATGGTGCACTTAAAGAGCTCTTTGGTTACAGAAACTATCAACCAACCCGTGCACATAAACAACTGCTACTTAAGAACTCCTCATACTTCAGCTATCTCGATCAACCCGAAGAACGTAAGTATCAACTCTCTGGTATATCTCAAGCACCTTACACCAACAGCATTGAACTCGGTAGCGCAAAAGCTATAGCAAACTATGAAGATGGATCTACCGCGATCAGTCTAAACCATTATAAAAAAGGTGAGGCACTCTTACTTGGAATTTCTCTTTTTGATCTTCGTTATCGTAATCTCTTTTCCAAAGACTATAATGCCAACCGCCAATATGCTAACGGATATGAACCCCTCTCTGATATGATTGTCTTTTTACTTAAAGGGATCTACACAAAAAAACTTAAACAGAGTCTCATGCTTAACACTGCCAAAGGCGCCAATCATGCTACTGTCATCATCACGCATGATGTTGATTATGAGTTCTCCATACAAAACATAGAGACCTTTGTCGCACTTGAAGAGAAGCAGAGTATAAAATCGACCTATACCATTCAAACTAAATATATTAAAGATTATAAAGACAATCCATTTTTCAAGCCCGATACACTACACTACATCTTGGACGCACAGGCTAAAGGGTTTGAAATCGCTTCACATACGGTTGTCCATACAGAGAACTTCTTTACGCTATCCAAGGGTGACTGTAACGAACAATATCCACTATACCGTCCCTTCTCTATGAGCGAGAATGAAGATAGCGGTTCAGCAACTCTATGTGGAGAGATCAAAGTCTCTAAATCACTTCTATTAGGCAGTGGGATCAAAGAAGTTGTCTCTTTTAGAAGTGGTCATCTCTATTATAACCCCTCTCTACCTCAAGTTTTGGAAAAAACTGGCTACCGGTTTAGCTCCTGCTTCTCTGCTGAAGATGTTTTGAGCTACTTCCCTTATCGCTATGTCTATGACTATAAGCACCTCTCTCATGAAAGTAAAATTTGGGAGTTTCCACTAACCTTTGAAGATGAAGCCTTTCCACCACTCTGTTTTAGAGTTGATGATGCGCTCTCACTCTTTAAAAAACTCTATAACCGCGGTGGTGTCTTTACCCTCTTGGTCCATCCTGATCTTGCCTATCTTAGACTCAAAAACCTTGATATTGATTTTCAAGAAAAATTTATCGAAGCCTTGAATGATGATGTCTGGATCGATACCATGAAAGCAGTCGGCACATATTGGGATCAACGAGACCGTCTTGTTTTTCGCTACAATATTGCACATAAGAAGCTTCATCTCAAGATCTACTCTCCCGTAGTCATGCAAGATGTTAGTTTTCTTCTTAATGGACTTTCACTCCGGGTCGATACTGAGAGTGCTAGCATCAAAGATGATCTGTTGATCGTTAATGTCAAAAAGGGAATCAACAATTGGGAATTCGAACTGTACTAATCTTTCTACTCTGCACCTTGGCACTTTTTGCACAGAAGATTGACACTCAACTGCTCTCTAAAAGTCGCTACCTTGAACATGTTCAAGTGAGTAATGGTACAGACTACTTTATCTATCTGCAACACCAAGAAGAGGAGGTTTCTCTACCTTCTCTCTCTTTTAAAAAGATCGATATCTCACCAAAATGGCACTTTTATACCAAGGTACGTAAACCCTATATTATCGCTGTCGCATCCCTTAGCGAGAATAATCATTATCTCAACACTGCCTATTTCAACACCATGAAACTCACAGGAAGTTGCAATGAGTGTCAGATAGCACTTGCTGACAAAAGACTCTTTGACAGCGAAGACAACTATATCATAGGATCCTTTCAGCAGAAGATTGACCTTGATCTTCTGCGTGATAAAATAGACTTGAGGCATCTAAAATATCTGGTCATCCTTGCTGATCAACGTGCTGACATCAATATTACTTCTGTAAGTTTTCTCAATGATTTTACTCATACCAAACATGAAAAAAAGCAGCGCGCTGTCTGGGTCTGGAATGAAAAAGATATCGATATGGATCTCTTGAAAAAACATCATATTCGCAGAGTTTATCTGCAGATACGTAAAGGGTTTGAACGTGCTGCGAAAGAGCTGTATGACAAAGGCTTTGAAGTTTATGGACTTGATGGAGACCCCCAGCACATTTTTGATGACACACAACTTCTCAATGACCTTAAACGTATTGAAACCTTAAATCGTAAAGAACCTATAGTCACTGGCTTCCAGATTGATGTAGAGCCTCATGTCCTTCCTGACTTTAATCTCAATAAAACTGATCATATCCAAAGACTCGCTACCCTGGTCAAAAGGCTCAGTACGCTAACCCATCATCATAAGATTGCACTTTCAGTGGTGACACCTTTTTGGTATGACAATATCTACTTCCAAAAGCGGCCTCTAATCTACACGATTATAGACCTTAGTGATCAAGTTGTCTTAATGAGTTATCGTAGTGATCCCGCTACCGTACTGCAGATCTCTGCTGATGAGCTTTCCTATGCCAGTTACCGTCATAAAAGCATCGCTATCGGTATCGAACTAATGAAGATCCCAGATGAGAAGCACACCCTCTTCAGCTTCAAAGAGGAGCAACCTTGTATTGTATCGGGGGATCTTATATCAGATTGTCGTCTGCTGGTACCCCAACAACACTACACAGTTAAAGGGAGCAAGCTTAGTTTTTACGGACAGTCCCCTGAACATCTTCAAAAGTTGTTGAAGTACCATATCCCTTACCCTGCATTTGAGGGTTTTGTCTTTAATGAGATTCAAGGCCTGCAGTAAGCTGAAGTAACCATCTGTTCATAAAATACGTATGAATATAAGTCACTTCCTTTTCCTCATCAAGGATCTCCATTACAACAGGAAGCATATTGCTGTAACGTGTAAAATCACGCTGTGGCAAGGAGATAAAAGTGATACCCAGTCTCTTGCAGTTCTCCCGCTCATAAGCTACCAACTCTCTTATCAGAGGAAAGCGTGGATCTAGTAGACAAATCACCCGTTTTACGCCCTTCTCCTTGAGCAATACCGTTAAGCCTTCATTGTTGAGATAGCTACCGCTATAGAGCATACTATTTACTTGAAAAGGAGCTGTTTTAAAAGGGCTAAATGGATCAATATACTCTTCCACACGGCTCCAGTTAACTGACACCATAATAAAGTAAAAAAGCATATAAAGAGAGAAAAGTAACATCCGAATAGCGTAATATCTAATTTGTTTTATTCTTATCACATCGACTTCCTTTTGATCTCTCCCCAAGAGGTGTTTAAAAAGTTAAAGGTTGCTAAAAAACTCTCAATTTTAAGTCGTGGTCGATAGATAAAAGGTTCCAAAAAACTTAAAAACAGTAAATAATAAATATCTTTCAAGCTCTTAAAACGGTGTTTCACAAAAAACTCTAATGAGAGAGAGCCTATATTTAAAAGTGCTCCCCACATAAACTCTAAAAGAAAAAAGAGTATGATCGCATCCTTGCTCAAAAGATCATATAGATAAAAAATCACAATCGAGACCAGTCCTAAAGTCGTGACGATAGGAGAAAGAGCCTCAATAAAAAGAAAGTAAGGCATGGCCAACATACCTACCTTTTTATAACGAGGATTTAAGATCATACCCCGATTATAGTATAGAGTCTCTAGTAGACCACGATGCCAGCGATTACGCTGTTTAAGAAGAGATCCATAATCATTGGGTGCCTGTGTCCAACACATTGTGTCGGGTATGAAGCTCACACTGTGTTTAATATCATGATCATAACTATAACGATGCATACGGATTAACAGATCAAAGTCTTCACCAATAGTATGTCGATAACCACCGATTTTGAGTACAATATCTTTTCTAAAAATCCCAAAAGCACCTGAGATGATCAGCAGTGCACCCATATGGTTCCATGCCGTTCTTCCTGCTAGAAAACCACGAGTATACTCAATTACCTGAAAGGCTTCAATCTGTGTTTTAGGGATGCTCTTGACAAGTACTTTGTTGTTCTCTACTTCACATCCGTTAATAATACCGACCCTCCCTCCCACAGCGATGACCCGACGATCTTCAGAGAAGGTAATAATACTTTTAATGATGGCATCATACTCCAAGAGTGTATCCGCATCTACACAACAAAAAAGCGGATACCGTGAGATGTTAATCCCACAGTTAAGTGCATCAGATTTACCTCCGTTGGCTTTGTCAACAACAATAAGGTTGGGATAGCGCACAGAGAGGTACACTGCATTAATCTCTTCATGTTTAATCTGCATCTTGATAGGACGTGTATTAGCAAAGAGCTTAAACTCCTCTATGAGTAGTTCCATTGTAGTATCAGTTGATCCATCATTAATAACGATTACTTCATACTCAGGAAAGTGTAATCGTAAAAAAGAGTGTACTGAAGATATAATAGTCTTCTCTTCATTATAAGCAGGAACTAAAATAGAGACTGGACGATAGTTGTTAGAGTTAATAATCTTGTGAGAGAGAATATCAACCGAAGAGAAAAAATACTCAATAATACGACGTAAAGAGATAAGAATAAAAAAAGTTGTCGTAACATTACTTACTAGCAGAAAGAAGAGATAGAAGATCTGTAGTAGTAAAAAGAAGAGAATTACATATTCACTAATCATTTTAT
>JAJRVE010000212.1 GCA_024277445.1 Campylobacterales bacterium | reverse complement strand
GTGTTCAAGGTCGTGTACTTGCTGAAGATGCTATCGATCCTATTACCAATGAGATCCTCTACCCAGAGGGAACATTGATTGATGAAGTATTTGCTGAGAAGATGGCAGAAGCAGGCATCAAGTCAGCTCACATTCGTACACCGACAACGTGTAAGTCTGAGGGTGGTATCTGTGCACTCTGTTATGGTCTTAACCTCGGTACGGGTCACATGGTTCGTCGTGGTGAAGCTGTTGGTATTGTTGCGGCTCAGTCGATTGGTGAGCCAGGTACACAGTTGACACTACGTACATTCCACGTTGGTGGTACGGCGTCTAGTACACAACAATAACGTCAGGTTATTGCTGATCGTGAAGGTTTCATTCGTTACTACAACATGAAGACATACAAGTCTAAAGAGGGTAAAAACATTGTGGCTAACCGCCGTAATGCTGCTGTTCTTCTTGTAGAGCCTAAGATCAAAGCACCATTTACAGGTACACTTGACATCCAGACGATTCATGATGAAATTTTAGTTGTTATTACTGACGCTAAAGATAAGAAAAATGTAGTACGTTACACGCTTCGTAAGTTTGAAGTAGCTAAACCAGGCGAGATCGCTGGTGTAAGTGGTAAGATCGAAGGTAAACTTTATCTTCCATACAAAAGTGGTGAAACGGTAGAAGCTGATGAGTCTATTGTTGAGAAGATCAAAGATGGTTGGAATGTTCCTAACCGTATTCCTTATGCTTCTGAGATCACAGTAGAAGATGGTTCACCGATCACACAAAAGATTAAAGCTAAAGAGGCAGGAACGGTTAAGTTCTTCTTGCTTAAAGGCGATTACCTTGAGCGTTATGAAGCGGTTAAGTCAGGCTATACTGTAGAAGAAAAAGGTCTGTTTGCTGTTGTTGTTGATGGCGACGATCGTGAAGCTATCCGTCACTACATCGCACGTGGTTCGATCGTAGATGTTGATGATAATGCAAACGTTGAGGGTGATGTTCTATTGGCGCACCCAGCATCAGATGAGTCTGTTGTTATCGCTGAGTGGGATCCATACTCTAACCCAGTCATCTCTGAGTCTACGGGTGTTGTTACATTCGAAGACATTATCCCAGGTACAACGGTATCTGAGCAGTTTGATGATCTTACAGGTAAGACACGTTTGATGGTTAATGACCACTACCCAGTTGAGTACAAGCCTACTATTGTGCTTGCGACAACTGAGGGTGATATCATTCGTTACGCGGTTACTTCTAAAACTGCGATTTATGTTCAAGATGGTGAGACAGTTGCTGTTGCAGACATCTTAGCGAAGACACCAAAAGCACTTCAGAAGTCATCAGACATTACGGGTGGTCTTCCACGTGTATCTGAGCTCTTTGAAGCACGTCGTCCTAAGGCGATCGCATTGATCGCTGAAGTAGATGGTGTTGTTAGTTTCGGTAAGCCACTACGTGGTAAGCAGCGTATTATTATCTCTTCTGATAATGGTATTGTTAAAGAGTACTTTGTAGACAAAAACCTAGTGGCACTTGTTAACGTGGGTGACTTTGTTCACGCGGGTGAGCAACTTACTTCAGGTCAGATGTCTTCACACGAGATCCTACGTATTATGGGAACGAAAGCACTCTTTAACTACCTTGTTACTGAAGTTCAATCGGTTTACCGTTCACAGGGTGTTAGTATCTCTGACAAGCACATCGAAGTTATCTTTACTCAGATGTTACGTCAGGTTAAGATCGTTGCCTCAGGTGACACGAAGTTTATTCGTGATGACTTGATCTCTCGTAAGAAGTTCCAAGAAGAGAATGCTAAGATCTTGCGTCTTGGTGGTGAGCCAGCGATTGCTGAGCCATTCCTTGTTGGTATTACACGTGCATCGGTTAGTGCTGACTCGATCATCTCAGCAGCATCTTTCCAAGATACGACTAAAGTTCTTACAGAGGCTGCCGTTTCTGCTAAGATCGATGATCTTACTGACCTTAAAGAGAATGTTATTATTGGTCGTACGATTCCGGTTGGTACGGGTATCTACAAAGAACAAGAGATTGTCTTCAACGAAGACGAAGAAGCTTAAAAAAGCTTGGAGCTACGGCGCGATTTGCGTCGGGGTTCACCTCTCCACGCACACTAGCCCGACTTACGATTTAGTCGTTCGCTGGAGTGAACTGTTGGTTCTTCTGCGTTATCGGGTTCACGCCCGACACAACTCACACCATATCTCCAACCTTTTTACTGAGCAGTTATTTTGGAAGAATTTCAGAGTTGCTTCGCTCTCTTTTTTTGGATTGTTGCTGTTTGTGTTTAAGGGTTCTTCTTTTCGTCATCCTGATAAGGAAAAAATCCACGAGACTGTTAAGTAGGTATAACTCTATTAAATGAATGCTGCTATTTTCATTTTTACCCATTTTATTTCTAACCGTTATTCTTTTTCCTTGTTTATCAAAATCTTAACACATTACAAAATATAATGTTTTATACAATAATAGAGCAGGTCTCTATGACAAAAGGATAAAAATGAAATTACATACATTACTTGCGGCGGCTGTTTTAGGTTTGGGTCTTGGTACCTCTTTGATGGCGGGTGACGCTATTAGTGAGGCTTTGGTTAAGAAGTCTCAGAAGAATGTTAAGGCGATTAGCTCAGAACAACTTCAAAAGATGATCGATGATGGTGAAGAGTTCATCTCTCTTGATGTACGTGAAGAACACATGCGTGAAGAGGGTGTTTTTGACTCTGAAGAGGATGTTAAGATAGCGCGGGGTGTGTTAGAGTTTGATATCGGTGCTGCGATTCCGGATAAAAAGAAGTTTATTGTTGTCTACTGTCGTGCGGGTAAAAGTGCAGCGCTTGCTGCTGACACGATGAAGCGTCAACTGGGTTATACCAATGTGGTTTATCTTAAAGGTGGACTTGATGAGTGGCTTGAAGAAGGGCATAGTATCTATAACCACTTTGGCGAGATGGTACTCGCGAAGTAAGCACTTTTAGTATGCTTACTCCCTAGTGTTGGGAGTGGAGCATGTACCCCTCATTAAACACTGTCTCTAAGTGTAATCCTCCCATCTTATGGCGAATACGTTTGATCAGTGAACGTAAGGCATTGTCACTGAAGCGTTCTACCTGGGTCTCAAGTAGTGTAAAGATCTGCTCTTTATGAACGATGGTATCGATATTGGTGACGAGAAGCTCTAGTAATAGATGCTCGTTTTTACTCAGTTCTATGCGTTGGTATGCATCATAAAAGAGTTGTTCGTTTGGATGATAGGTGATCGTTTCAGAGAGTTTTAGCCCATCGTTTTGTTTACGCTCTAGTTGGGCTATCTTGATCTGTAACTCTTCAATGTAAAATGGCTTTTTGATGTAGTCATCACAGCCATTTTGATAGGCACTCTTAATCGAGATAAGATCGCTGTTCGCACTTATCATCATGACTTTGGCATTAGGGTTGATAAACTTGATCTTCTCTAGGATCTCTAGTCCATCGATGTTAGGGACGTTGATGTCTAAGATGTAGAGATCAACGAAGTGTGAAAGTGCTTTAAAGAGTAGCTCCCCATCATAATAGGAGTACACCTCATGTCCATCAAACTCCAACACTTTTTTAACCGCACTGTGCAGTGCATAATCATCTTCTAAGAGGACGATCTTCATAGCTGCTCCTTAGGGGTGAACTGATAACTAAAGCGCGTACGCTCATCATCACTCTCAAGTACGATCTCGACTGCATATTTGTTAGCAATATCACCTACAATACTCAGACCGATCCCGTAGCCCCCTTTGACATTGTTCTCTCTATAGTACTTTTTAAAGACCTTAGTGCTGTTTTGGATGGCGGGACTTTTGGTTGTAAAGCTAAGGGTGTTCTCTTCTAAGGTGAGCTCTATGGTGCTATGCAAATGGGCATACTTAATGGCATTAGAGAGGTTGTTGTCGATGAGGCGGATGAGTTCGACCTTGCTGATCTCTACTTGAATATCACTCTTAATCGTTGCTACGATCTCTTTGCCCTGGGCAGTTGCAATTGGTGCGAAGTACGCATAACGCTCTTGTACGACCTTAGCTAAGTTGAGTGTAGTTGGTGTATAGCTGTAGCCATCTTTTGCGATGAGAAAGGCAAGATCGTTGTAGGAGATGTTGAGCATCTTAACCGCGCTGTCAATCTGATGGCTATACTCATCTTTACCCATCTCTTTCTCACGCATCTCGTTGTTAAGACTAATGACACTTAGTGGTGTTTTGATCTCATGGATGGCGTGGCGTAAGAAGAGCTCTTGGTCATGCAGGAGTACCTCTTTTTTCTTGAGGTGATTAAGTAAGAAGATAGCGAGCAGACTAAAGAGTGAGAGTAGTGCCATTACGATATTTAACTTTTGGAGGGCGTCATAATAGGCTGATCTGTCAAACACCACGGCGTAGATAAGCTTAGCGGCGTCAGAGATGGGGCTTTTTTGGGCAACCAGAACCTCTTTATAGTGGATGTCATCATGTATAAACTCGCGTGAACTCCAGTTCTGAGCGCCGAGTTTCTGTTCAAGTTGTGAAGCGCGGTTTATACGGTCTTTAAGCTCATCAACACCCTTAAGAGAAGGTTTTTTACGGGTGTCAGGATCAAACACAAAGTCAAAGCCTTCACCCGATTCATCAATAATATAAGCCTGAATGTACTGCACACTTGGGTTGTCATGGATGAGCTTATAGATCGTACCAATCTCAGCATCAACACCCTCATAATGATAACTCACCTGCAAGATACGTTTGTAACCACCACGAGGAAGGTACTGGTCAGTAAAGGTGAAAAAACTTTGGGTGACTGACTCTAGAAGCGGAGTAGAGATACCGATGACGCCTTCAGCCTTGTGTTGTAAAAAGAGTGGTTCGGCAAACTTCATGTCGAAATCTTGGTCTTGATAAACGGTTGTGTTGCGTGTCACTAGTTGGTCATCGGTGATGGAGATGTTAAAGTAAGGACGATCTTGATCTTGGTTGAGTTGTGCTTTAAGTGCTTGCAAATCACCATCATAGTCATGTGTTTTGAGGTAGTCATAGGCTTCTTGGTGCTTATGTTTGATTAGTTCGTGTTTGGTCTCGTAGGTGTAGAGTAGTTTGTTGAGTATAAAGTTCATCTTTTGCTGGACTTTATAGATAAGCACTAACTCCTCTTTACTTTTAAGATCAGCAAGGTTATCGCGTAACAAGAAGTAGCCCACAATATCAATGAACAAAAACAGTAGGACCAAGATAAACATAAAAGATGAGAGTTTAAAGTTTTTGAATTTCATATCACTAATTGTATCAGAGTATTTTAAAGTGACACATGTGTGACACATCTTTTGAGTATGATAATGGTAGAAAAAGTAAGGATGAAAATGCGTCTTAACAAACGGTTGTCTAGTTATCTATCTAGCGATACAACAAGCTTTGATAATGCACTGTTTATGGAGTCTCCTGTTCCATCACTCGTCAGTGACACCTCTAACAAGATTATTACTGTCAACCGCGCATTTTTACAACTTACCGGTTTTGCTGAAGTGATGCTCATCGGGTCATCAACGAGCCTATATCAAGCACAGCGACATAACAGTTACCTTCAGCAGGCACGTTTACTTGCTTTAGAGGAGCAAGGCTTTTATAAAGGGGAGATGTGGAGTTGTCATGCAGATGGCAGTGAACAACTACTCGTAGAGAAGGTACAGCGTATTGATCATAGGAGTAAGAGCTATTATCTTTGTTTGTTTGAAGATGTGACGGATGCCCGTGTAGAGATGGACCGTTATCGTCACCTTGCGATGCATGATGCGCTTACGGGTTTAGCAAACCGCTCTTTGGCAGAAGATCGTTTTATGCACGCTATGGTTAATGCTGTACGAGCAGGTGAGAAGATCGGGCTGTTACTGTGTGATCTCAATGAGTTCAAACAGGTTAATGATACCTACGGTCATTATATTGGCGATCAACTGCTTGTTGCTGTTGGTAAGAAGTTACAGTCTTTGGTTCGTGAGGGTGATACTGTTGCTAGAATCGGAGGCGATGAGTTTTTACTCATCATAGAGCATCTAAAAAGTAAAGATGAGCTCTTAGAGTTGTTACAGAAGATAAAAGTAGCGATGAAAGAGACAACAAGTATTGAAAAACATCTGCTTAAAACCTGCATTAGCATCGGTGAAGCCTGCGCTATAGATGACGGTATGAATTACGATACACTCTTACGAATAGCTGACCACAACATGTACAGACAAAAAGAGTACTATTATGGATATCGATCATAACCCTCCCATAAACGCAATCACATTTTGACAATATGCCCTTATATAGTGTAACAAGTAGAGTCTACTGATAAGATACGTTATAGTAACGTATTAAAGGAGAGAACTTGGATCAAGCCATAGCACTCACGCTGTTAAAGTCAGGACATAATGTCTTTATGACCGGTTCGGCTGGAACGGGAAAGACCTATCTGCTTAACACTTATGTGCAGTACCTCAAAGAGCGCAAGATCTATCCGACCATCGTTGCGCCTACGGGTATTGCTGCCTCACACTTGGGTGGGCAGACCATACACTCCTTCTTTTCCTTGGGCATACGTGATGATTTTGATGACTTTTTTATCGATTCACTGACGCATAAAAAGTATTTGGTAAAACGTTTTACTGCTTTGAAGGTGCTGATCGTTGATGAGGTCTCTATGATCTCGCCTGAGATCTTTACTGCGATGGACAAGATCTTGCAAGCCTTTAAAGAGAGTTCACTTCCTTTTGGTGGAGTACAGGTCATCTTGTCGGGGGACTTTTTTCAGTTACCGCCAGTTTCAAGAGAGGTGAAAGAGAAACGTTTTGCTTGGCAGTCTCCCTCTTGGAAAGCACTCGATCTAAAGACCTGTTACCTACAAAAGAAGTTTCGACAAGATGATGACAAACTCATCAGTGTACTTGATGATATACGAAGTGGAAATATAACAGCAACAACACATGATGTCTTAAATGAAAGAATGCATACGCCCTTAAACGTAAGCTTTACCCCAACAAAACTTTACACCCATAACATGGACGTTGATCGTATCAATCAAAACGAGCTTAATGAACTTCCAACTGCACCCAAAACATTTACCGCCACTACTGTAGGAAGCGCAAAAAACATTGAACGGGTGTTTAAGACAGCCTTAGTGCTATAGAGTGTAACGCTTAAAAAAGATGCAGTGGTTATCTTTATAAAGAACAATCATGAAGTGGGTTATGTTAATGGAACAACCGGAGTAGTCGTTGGTTTTGAAGATGCGACAGATAAACCTATGGTAGAGTTGGCATCTGGACAGGTTTTGGTTGTGGATGATGAGGTCTGGTCGATCGAAAATGACAAAGATGAAGTCATCGCTAAAGTGACACAAACTCCCCTGCGTTTAGCCTGGGCACTGACCATACACAAGTCACAAGGTATGACACTCGATGCAGCAGAGATAGATCTCTCTAAGACCTTTGAGACAGGGCAGGGTTATGTCGCCTTGTCGCGACTTAAAAGCATCGAAGGTCTGATGTTAATGGGTCTTAATGAAAAAGCCTTGCAAGTTGATCCACTTATCTTACATATCGATGAACATATTAAACGTGCATCATCGCGTTCAGTGGAGAGTGTAGAAGCCTTGACGACAGAGACCTTAGATAAAGCGTTTCATGAACATATCGTAGGACTTGGTGGTTTAGTGGACACCAATGCCATCGCCGATGAAAAAGAGAAACTAAGTCATGAGAAAAGTGTCGTTCGTAGTAGTGGTGTGGCAAACCATCTTCAGACCAAGAAGATGATCGATGATGTAGAGAACATAGAAGATCTCGCAGCAAAAAGAGGTTTGACGATAGGAACGATTACAAAGCATCTCACGCTCTGCCTTGAAGATGACAAAGAACTCAACCTTGACAAGTTTAAACCAGATGAAGCCTTGTTGGTAAGTATTAGAAAATTGGTTGAGACGATAGAAGCAGAAAAAAAAGAAGAGAACTTTACTGAAAAAGGTCTACTCAAACTCAAGCCCATCCATGAAGCACTTGATGGAACAGTCTCGTATGACACTTTAAGACTCGCATTGATGTTTGTCTGATTAGAGATTTCCTAAAGCTACTATTTATTCATATTTCGATATAATCCCGCGTTAATTACTCCCATGTGGGTAATCTACTGGAACTTATATTATAAAGGAATTGTATGCCTACAATCAACCAATTGATTCGTAAAGAGCGCAAGCGTCAGGTAAAGAAGTCTAAATCTGCTGCACTTGTATCTTGTCCTCAGCGTCGTGGTGTATGTACTCGTGTTTACACAACTACACCTAAAAAACCAAACTCGGCTCTACGTAAAGTAGCTAAAGTCCGTCTTACTTCTGGATTTGAGGTTATCTCATATATCGGTGGTGAGGGTCACAACCTTCAAGAGCACTCTATTGTTCTAGTTCGTGGTGGTCGTGTTAAAGACCTTCCAGGTGTTAAGTATCACATCGTTCGTGGTGCACTTGATACTGCTGGTGTTAGTGGTCGTACTGTGGCTCGTTCTAAATACGGAACTAAGAAGCCTAAGTAACCAACCGTTCGTTTACTACGCAATAACTTCGATGGCTCAGGTGAGCTAAGAAGAGTATTTTTGTAGGGGACAATACAGAGACTAAGTCTTTGAGTAAATTTTTAAAATTGAAGGAACTCTTATGAGAAGAAGAAAAGCACCCGTACGTGAGATCATGCCTGATCCAATCTACGGAAGTAAAATTGTTACAAAATTCATCAACAAAGTAATGCTTGATGGTAAAAAAAGTACAGCTGAAAAGATTATGTACTCTGCACTAGACATCATCTCTTCACGTGGTGAAACTCCAGGTGTTGAAGTATTTAATGCAGCGATTGACAACATCAAGCCAGTGATTGAAGTAAAATCACGTCGTGTAGGTGGGGCAACATACCAAGTTCCAGTAGAAGTTCGTCCTGTACGTCAACTTTCATTGGCACTACGTTGGATCATTGACGCAGCGCGTAAGCGTAACGAGCGTACAATGGCTGAGCGTTTGGCTAATGAACTTATGGAAGCTGCAACTGACAAAGGTTCAGCATTCAAGAAAAAAGAAGATACATACCGTATGGCAGAAGCAAACAAAGCGTTTGCTCACTACCGCTGGTAAGTTAAAGACCGTCCAGATTCTGCTTGCAGAATCGGACAACCCAATCGGAAAACGAGAAACGGAAAGCGGAAAGTAGAGTTAAAACTCTTTTTTCCGATTTCCGATTTCCGATTTTCGAAACAACTATATAGGACACTAAACATGGCAAGAAGTCACAAATTAAATGATGTAAGAAACATCGGTATTGCTGCACACATTGAT
Organism: Campylobacterales bacterium; assembly: GCA_024277445.1. Taxonomy (GTDB): domain Bacteria; phylum Campylobacterota; class Campylobacteria; order Campylobacterales; family Sulfurimonadaceae; genus Sulfonitrofixus. The sequence goes on along the minus strand of JAJRVE010000212.1, from coordinate 6,673 downwards.
GCAGGTAAGACAACAACAACAGAGCGTATCCTTTTCTACACAGGTGTAGAGCATAAGATCGGTGAAGTTCACGATGGTGCAGCAACGATGGACTGGATGGAACAAGAACAAGAGCGTGGTATTACTATTACTTCTGCTGCAACAACATGTGAGTGGGCTGGTAAGCAGATTAACATTATTGACACACCGGGACACGTTGACTTTACAATTGAAGTTGAGCGTTCTATGCGTGTTCTTGATGGTGCAGTATCTGTTTTCTGTGCTGTTGGTGGTGTTCAGCCACAATCAGAGACAGTATGGCGTCAGCGTAACCGTTATAAGGTTCCATCTATTGTTTTCGTTAACAAGATGGACCGTACGGGTGCAGACTTCTACGAAGTTGAGAGCCAGATTCGCGAGCGTCTTAAGGGTAACCCAATGCCTTTCCAGCTTCCTATCGGTGCTGAAGACAAGTTCGAGGGTGTTATTGACCTTGTTAAGATGAAAGAGATCGTATGGGATGAGGACGCAGCAATGGGTTCTGCATACCACGAACAAGATATCCGTGCTGAGCTTCAAGATAAAGCTGATGAGTATCGTGAAAAAATGCTTGAGACTTTGTCTGAAGTAGATGGTAACGATGACTTTGCTGAGAAGTTCCTTGACGGTGAAGAGTTCACTGAAGCTGAAGTAAAAGCAGCGATCAAAGCAGCAACACTTGGTATGGCAGTTGTTCCAATGACTCCAGGTACTGCATTTAAGAACAAGGGTGTTCAGACACTTCTTGACGCAGTTGTAGACTACCTTCCTTCACCGGTTGAATCAGAAGCGATTCAAGGTACATTGATGGAAGATGAGTCTGTTGAAGTTGAAGTTCCTTCAACTGACGAAGGTGCATTCGCTGCACTAGCGTTTAAGATTATGACGGATCCATTTGTTGGTGTTCTTACATTTATCCGTGTTTACCGTGGTTCACTTGAGTCTGGCTCATATGTTCACAACACGACTAAAGACAAAAAAGAGCGTATCGGCCGTATCGTTAAGATGCACGCTATTAAACGTGAAGAAGTTAAAGAGATTTACGCAGGTGAAATCGGTGCAGTTGTTGGTCTTAAGTCAACAACGACGGGTGATACACTTTGTGATCCAGAAGAGAAGATTGTTCTTGAGCGTATGGACTTCCCAGAGCCAGTTATCTCTGTTGCCGTTGAGCCTAAGACAAAAGCTGACCAGGAAAAAATGGGTATTGCACTGGGTAAACTTTCTGCAGAAGATCCTTCTTTCCGTGTTCACACTGACGAAGAGACGGGTCAGACGATTATTTCTGGAATGGGTGAGCTTCACCTTGAGATCCTTGTTGACCGTATGTTCCGTGAATTCAAAGTTGACGCAGAAGTTGGTGCACCTCAGGTTTCTTACCGTGAGTCAATCAAAGACGAAGTTAACCAAGAGTACAAATATGCGAAGCAATCAGGTGGTCGTGGTCAGTTTGGTCACGTTTACCTTACGGTTAAGCCAGGTGAAGCAGATACTGGTTTCGTATTCCACAACAACATCAAAGGTGGATCAGTTCCTCGTGAATTCATCCCTGCAGTTGAAAAAGGTTGTTCTGAAGCTATGGCTAACGGTGTTCTTGCGGGTTACCCAATGGAAGACGTTGATGTTACACTTTATGATGGTTCATACCACGATGTTGACTCTAACGAGATGGCATTTAAACTCGCTGCATCAATGGGATTCAAAGAGGCATGTCGTAAGGCAAGACCTTCTATCCTTGAGCCAATGATGAAAGTTGAAGTTGAAGTTCCTGAAGATTTCATGGGAGACGTTATCGGTGACCTTAACCGTCGTCGTGGTCAAGTTAACAACATGGGCGACCGTGCTGGTAACAAGATCGTTGATGCATTTGTTCCACTTTCTGAGATGTTCGGTTACTCAACTGACCTACGTTCTGCGACTCAGGGTCGTGCAACATACGCGATGGAATTTGATCACTACGAAGAAGTTCCTCGTAACGTATCTGAAGAGATTCAGAAAAAGCGTAACGGTTAATCTTAACCTTTAAGTGGCCACTCTTGGTCACTGCTCTTGGGCTTCCAAGAGCAAACAGTTCTTCCTCCCATTTTAAACATCTATATTTAACATAACAACATCACTTATATCATCCTCTTAGCTACTTCATTGTAAAATACACCACTTTACAGATTAGGCATGTTAATGAAACATCTTTTACTACTTCTTGCTATTACATTCACACTTTTTGCACAAAATCCAAAGTCATTCGCCGCACTAGGCGATGTTATCTATGATGATGTAGAGACCTTTGAAAAGCTAAAGTCACTTCCCTCTATGCAAGCGTTTAGTGGAGCTATTAATCAATATATAGCTGATACTCATCAGGCTAAAGAGATAGGCTTTTTGGTAGATGCGAAAGACAAAAGCATCGATGCTAAAACATACCTTGCTAAACTTCGCAAACTCTCGGTGGCACATGACACTATTATGGAAAAAAGTACTAAGCACTTTAAAGAAGCGCTAAGCGATGAAGATGGTGAAACGATTAACGCGATGATCGCTTATGGTGTTATTGATACTGAAGATTATGATAAAGAGCTGATTAACTATTATGAAGAGTTCCATGAAGACCAAAACCTCTCTTCACTGAATGCCTTGTACCTTAAGTACCTATCAACATTGGTAAAAGAGAAGCCGACAGCATTAACTGAAGCACAGCGTGAAGAACTTGAAAACGAAGCCAACATCAAACGTATGCGTGCTAAAAAGCAGGCAAAAGATGCTGCATTTTCTAAGTCAGTTAAAGAAGAACAAAACAGAGAGAAGAAAAAAGTCCTAGACGAACAGAAAAAAGCACTAGGGATTAAGTAAGGGCGTCAGGCTCTTTGTGAAACCAATGCGGCAAGTGTGCTTCATGTGGTCGACCTTCTAAGGTCAAGTAGGGTTTATAGTCACCCTTATACGCCAGACTCTGGCACTCTTTTACATAGTACCCCATATAGATCCACTCCAAATGATTTGCCTTAGCATACGATATTTGTCGTAACATCGAGTACTTTCCAAGTGAAAGATGGCTGTAGTCAGGATCATAATAAAAGTAGATACTTGAGATACCATTGGGCAAGATATCGATAAGATCAACCGCTATAAGCTTTTCATCATCAAAGTAGAGTACTTCAAACCCATAGTCATTGTAACCATTAACAAAAGACATGTAGTAGTTCTTGATGTTAATGTCTTGTTTGTCCCAACCGCGCTTGTCATGCATAAAGTCATGATACTTTTTAAAGAGCGCAATATGTGAATGAGAAGTAGTCGGTTTACGTAGTACCGTTTTGATATGTACATTTTTTTTCATCACACGGCGTTCTGACTTAGAAAAAGTATAGTTTTCAACATCGATCTTTATACTTTCACACGCACTACACTCAGCACAAGTAGGACGAAAGTACATGTTACCAAAGCGCCGCCATCCACGCTCAACTAAGTGTGCGTTATACTCCATGTCACAATCTTGAATGATCTTGTAATGAGTAGTCTGGGTATGATCAGGAAGATAAGAGCAGGACTCTTGTAAGGTAGTTTCGTTGAGCAGGTGGTTCATAGGGCGTGCGTTATCCTCTACTTTGTGCGATTAAGACACCCTCAAGCATCTTATCAATGTCACCATCTAAGATAGCACTTACCTGTGAGTAAGCCTCATTAGAACGGGTGTCTTTGACCTGCTGGTAGGGTTGCATGACATAAGAGCGGATCTGATGTCCCCAACCGATCTCACTCTTCTCAACCCCATCGATCTCTGCTTGTTTTAATGCCATCTCATACTCATAAAGACGTGACTTCAACATCTTCATTGCAGCGGCTTTGTTTTTATGCTGTGAACGGTCATTTTGACACTGCACAACAATGTTTGTCTCGATGTGGGTAATGCGAATAGCCGACTCTGTTTTGTTGACATGCTGTCCACCTGCGCCTGAAGCACGGTAGGTGTCGATGCGGATGTCTTTGTCTTCAATGGTGATGTCAATGTCATCATCGATCTCAGGAGAGACCATTACCGAAGCAAATGAGGTGTGACGTTTTGCATTGGAGTCAAAAGGACTAATACGCACTAAACGGTGGATGCCATTTTCAACCTTGAGGTAACCATAGGCATTTTCTCCACGGATGATGATGGTCGCATCTTTGATACCCGCTTCATCTCCCGCTTGGTAGTCCATCTTCTCCACTTTAAACTCATGACGCTCCGCCCAACGCATGTACATACGTAACAACATCGCTGCCCAGTCTTGAGACTCAGTACCACCAGCGCCAGGGTGGATGGAGACAATAGCGTTGTTGGCATCTTGAGGAGCACTAAGTAACATAGCAACTTCCATGCTTTTGACCTGCTCGTCAAGTGTTTCTGCTTCTGAGAAGAGCATCTCTATGGTCTCTTCATCATTCTCTTCCTTGCCCATCTCGTAAAGCTCTTCTGCATCTCTCAATGCATTTTGCGCCACACTAAACTTCTCAAGTTTACGCTCAAGTTGGGTTTTCTCTTTTTGAACATTGGCTGCATTAGCTGCATCATTCCAAAACCCATCAGAGGCCTCTAGTGCTTCGATCTCTTTGAGTTGATTATTAATCTTGTCAGGTTGAACAACACCTGCGATATTGTCCATTTTAGTGCTTAAAGTTTTTAATAGTTCTGTATATTCGTAATGATCCATAGCTTGTCCAATTTTTCTTAGGGCACCTCTGAGAACCCTAGTCATCCTCAGAGGGAAGAAAAAGAGATGAGATCGTGAAGAACTTTTCTTGAGTCATAGCCTAAGCTACGACGATAGAAAATTCTTTGCGAGATCACTCTTTTTATCCCTCCTCTTTAGTGCTGAGGATGACTAGGGTTTTTAGAGGTGCCCTTAGTTATAATTGCGATTATATTGTAATAGGACTTAATATGAGGGTTGTACATTCACCACTAGAATTACAAAAACTGCTGAAAGCAGAAGAGGGAAGCATCGGCTTTGTTCCGACAATGGGTGCCTTACATCTTGGGCATCGCACCCTTATCGACACCGCAAAAAAAGAGAATGATATTACGGTAGTCTCCATCTTTGTAAATCCCACACAGTTTTTAGCAGGTGAAGACCTTGATGCCTACCCCCGTAAAGAAGAAGCCGACAAAAAGATCTGTGAACTTAGTGGCGTTGACTATCTCTTCTATCCAAGTGCTGAGAGTATGTATGGTGAAGATGAAGTGAGCCTCAACGCGCCTAATGTACGTGGTTACATTATGGAAGGCACCTCACGACCGGGACATTTTTCTGGTGTACTCACCGTTGTCAACAAACTGCTCAACATCGTCAAACCAACCAAAGCCTATTTTGGAAAAAAAGATGCCCAACAGTTGATGCTCATTGAGATGATGGTCGCAAACTTATTTATGGATGTTGAGATCGTGCCTATGGATACGGTACGTGAAAAAGATGGTCTTGCCATGAGTTCACGCAATGCCTACTTAAACGACAAAGAACGCCAAGAGTCACTTAACATCATCAAGTCACTACGTATCGCCACACAGATGGTGATGCGTAAAGAGTGCAGTAGTGTGGAAGTAAGAGAAGCGATGTTAGAAGCTTTAGCACCACTAGAAGTGGAATACGTCACCATCGTAAACCGTGCTTTTGAGCCGATAGAGAAAGTAGAAATTGGCAACACCATTATTTTGGTAGAAGCCATAAGTGGTTCAACACGTCTACTTGATAACATCTGGATATAAAAAAAGATTATAATTATATAGAATTGTTTGAATAAAATAGTAAATATGGTACACTAAAGTAGATTTACTGCTATTTTATAGCAAAAAAGGCTGATCATGATCTATGGCTACTTACGACTCTATAAAGAGAAAACGGAACTCATTAAACAAAAAAATGCGATAGAAAAGTATGTTGAATCGCATAATCTTGAGCTGACAGAGTTTATAGAGGTTGAGACCTATTCTAAAAAAACAGCTGACCAAAAACGTATTGATTTTCTTCTGAGTAAGGTAAGCGCTGGTGATACCTTGATCTTGGCGGACCTCTTTCGACTTGGACGTAACATGCTTGAGATTTTAAACCTAATTGAGAGATTGCGTAAAGAGAAGATTAGTTTAGTCTTTGCCAACGAACCCGAGTTAAACACCACAACCGACAATCCTAACCTAGCGATACTAGAAAAACTATTTGGCTATTTCGCTGAGACAGAGCGTGCTTTTATCTCTACACGTACAAAAGAGGGCTTGGCAGCCGTTAAAGCGAAGGGGATTAAGCTGGGTCGTCCTAAGGGACATAAAAACAAAGAACGCGCCCTCGATGCTTACCGTGATGAGGTTTTGAAGTTACTAAACCTTGGGGTGAATTTGACGGCGATTCGTAAGATTGTGAACCAGAAGATGACGAAGGCACTTTCGTATAGTAGTTATAAGTACTTTATTGATCATGATGAAGAGTTACTCCACGCAAAACATAACTATGATAAAAATAGCCTCTTTCACTAAAAAAGTTCCAGCTGCGGTGCGATTTGTACTTCAGCTCACCACTCCACGCACACTAGTGCGCTATCGGGATCGCTTCAGCACAACTCACACCACATCTAAAACTTTTTCGATGGGAAAACTTGTTTCGAGATGGGCTAAGATGAAGTACGTCAT
>JAJRVE010000211.1 GCA_024277445.1 Campylobacterales bacterium | reverse complement strand
TCTAATGTCATTGTTGTGCCTCGTGGTTATGCACGACAAGGGACAACGCCTGATGGTGTTAATGGCAAAAAGTGGGCAAGTAAGTACGCTTCCATCGGTGCCAATGGTGCCGGTGTACCTTGGATCTTCGATCGCTTTAACGAAAAAGGCTTAGCGATGGGTGTTTTTCACCATCCTACCACTGCCGTCTATATGCCTTACCAAAAAAGTGATGCTAACAATGCGGTCGCACCATGGGAACTTGGCTCATACATCCTTGAAAACTATGCGAGCGTTGCAGAGGTTAAAGCGCATATTGGTGAGATCGTTGTTCCAAGCAGTATCTTTAAAGCTTGGGGTTTTGTTCCACCTGTCCACTATGTCGTTCACGATACTACCGGTAAAAGTATCGTTATAGAGTACCTTAAAGGGAAGCTCGTTGTTTATGACAATCCGCTCGGTGTCATGGCCAACTCACCTAGTTTTGACTGGCATATGACCAACCTGCGTAACTACCCTAACCTTGGCGCTGTTCAACCTAAGACACGAAGTGTTGGTGGTGTTGAGCTCAAAGCTTTTGGTCTTGGTGCTGGGCTTGTTGGTCTACCGGGAGACTTTACGCCACCTTCTCGTTTTGTTAGAGCAGTCGCTTTTTCACAGTCACGTCTACCAACAAAAACGGGAGAAGAGACCATCCTCCAAGCTTTTCATATCTTGAACAACTTCGACATCCCAAAAGGTTCAGCAAGAGAGGCTAAAAAAGACAAACATGGCAACATCGTAGCCGACTTTACCACATGGACCAGTGCCAGTGATCTTAAAGCGAAGATCTTCTACTTCCGTACCTTTAACAACTCACAGATAAAGTCTGTTCATCTCAACAAGGCCAATCTCAATGCCAAAAAAATCATCTCTTTTCCAATGCGTAGCGAAGAGGTCATAAAACCGTTAAACTAAGTAGGTTTTTTAAACCTGTGACACGCTTATAAGTTCACTGTTATCACAGTTAGCGATCAAAATCCGTTCTACACGCTCTTGCCAGAAGATACCAAAGGCTTTGATATCTTCTGCTTCAGCACTCCCACTCAACACCTTCTTCATCAAAGGCTGCATATCAGGCAGTGGTGGTACTACGTTTGGATTATAAAAAACATCCACGCTAACACCAGTGTCAACACGTGTAAAACGTGCGCTTGAGTGTAGACCTGCATTGAACTCCATGAGTGAGTGGCGTGCGAACTTACCGTTAAGCCCTTTAAAGCCACTTTTGTCCGTTGCACCTGTGAGTTGCGAGATGACATTACCAATGACACCAGCAACACCCTCTTCCATAGGCTCTTTAAAGGCTACTTTGATATTTCCACGTACCGGTGTCTCATGCGGGTAAAGGGCTTTTAGTGCCTTGAGTGTCATGAGGTAGGCACCAGCAACGGTAGGACAACTATGTCCAGCAGCTTTGACAACATCAAGGTAGGTAAAGGTAAGTTCACCACCTTCAAAAGCACCAAGTACATTAGAGAGTGGGTCCACTAGGCTAATGGTCTCTACATCATTAAAGAAATCTGGGTAAGTCATGGGTAAATCCTGATATTTTCTTTGAGTATATCAGAGTAGATTTAAGACACTATTGACTTAAAACAAGTGAAGCGGCTACATAATCCTTCTTTGTATTTATATTTTTGTTACAATGACTCTACTATTATACGGAGATTTATATGCCTACTATTACTGTCAACTCACCCTTTGATGGACACCTTTTAACCGAACTCACTTTAGCTACCAAACAAGATGTAGACACGGCTCTCGACCTTGCGCGCAGTGTGTATGAAGACCAGAAGCAGTGGTTACCTAAGTATGAGCGCATCGCGATCTTAGAGCGTACCGTTGAGATCATGTCTTCACGTATAGAGGAGCTTACACTGATCGCTGCTAATGAAGGTGGAAAACCCTACATGGACTCCAAGGTCGAAGTGGAACGTGCCATCAATGGTGTTAAACTTGCCATAGAGCATATGGGCGCCTTCGAGGGTAAAGAGATCGCCATGGGACATACGCAGAGTTCTGCTAATCGCATCGCTTACACGATGAAAGAGCCTATCGGTGTTGTGGCTGCCATCTCAGCCTTTAACCATCCGCTTAACCTCACCGTTCACCAGATGGTACCGGCGATCGCAGTGGGTTCACCGGCACTCATAAAACCTTCACTCCTTACCCCGATGTCTGCACTGAACTTTGTGGAGATCTTATACGAAGCAGGTCTTCCTAAGGCATGGTGTCAAGTGCTTATTTGTGAGGTAGAAGAGGCAGAATACTTAGCAACCAGTCCCAAGATAGACTACCTTACCTTTATCGGTTCGGCTGGTGTGGGTTGGTACCTCAACTCCAAAGTCGCTCCCGGTACACGTGTCGGTCTCGAACATGGTGGTGTTGCGCCAGTTATTGTCGAGGTAGATGCTGACATACAAGAGCTTATCCCTGCCCTTGCCAAGGGTGGTTTCTACCATGCAGGGCAAGTCTGTGTCTCAGTGCAACGTATCTATGTGCATAACAGCATTTTAGACGAGGTGACACAAAAACTCAAAGTCGCTGCTGAGAAGATGGTCGTGGGTGATCCGCTTGATCCTAAAACAGAGATAGGACCAATCATCTCACACAGTGAAGTTAAGCGTATAGACACTTGGGTGAAAGAGGCAGTTGATGGTGGTGCGACCTTAGTATGCGGCGGTAATAGCATTGGTGAGAGTTGTTATGAAGCGACCATCCTGCTTAATCCATCCAAAGATGCCTTAGTCAGCACCAAAGAGGTCTTTGGACCTGTTGTCTGTGTTTATGGTTATGATGATGTTGAAGCGGCTTTCGATGCGGCTAATTCACTCGAAGTCTCATTTCAAGCAGCCATCTTCACCAAAAACATCGACATGGCACTCCACGCTGTTAGCCGTCTAAACGGTACAGCTGTTATGGTCAACGACCACACCGCCTTTAGAGTGGACTGGATGCCATTTGGTGGGGCAAAAGCCTCGGGTCTAGGGCTTGGTGGTATCTCCTACTCGATGGAAGAGATGAGTAAGGATAAATTGATGGTTATAAAGTCTAAAGCGCTACATTAACGCTGACATTTTCACTACGAACAAGGTCTAGTCCAGGCGCATCCAATCGTGCGATCAATGCCCACTCAACGTAACGCTGATTGCCGGCAAACCTAGAAGCTGCATCAAATAGTGTACCTGCAACACCAGTTATTTTATTACTCGTTGCCTCTGAACCTGTTGGTGCATTAATACTATAATCGTAAATGACGGTTTGAGGAGCGCTATATGACTTTGCATCTTCAAGCATGACCGTATTATTAAAAATAGTTCTACTTTCACGCTTTCTTTTTCCATTAACCGTACGTTCGACTCGCTCTGTCGCCACTAATGATACCTGCAACTTATTACTCTGCATTGGTTTTTTAAATGTGATTTCAACTGTTCCACTCAACGCTTCACCTGACTCAACGGCAGTATTGTTCATGTTAAGTTTGATACTACCTTTCATATAACGTCCAATCCACATACCACCAAAACCTATCGCTACCGCTGCAAAAATTCCACCGACAATGTAAACAATACTATTTTCCATTATACGCTATCCTCTCTCGATGTAAAATAGGACATTAAGGTCAAAAATCCCAAACTAAAATTACCGATACATTTTCTCATAAGTACTCCTTGTGTTTATATGTTAATTTTAGAGATTATAAACATTTGTAACTTAGAAGAAGCTCTAATAAGGTTAACTTATATAAATTTTACTATATTTTCAACACGAGCTTGAACACTTCGCGTGGCGTCCATCGCTTCAAAGTTATCACCCACTTTTAAGGCTGATAACTCCACAATCTTTCCATCTTTAACGGTTTGCGCAAACCCTTTTTTACTTTTTTGTTTCGGATCTTGCGCCAATATGCCCTGTTGTAATATTTGTAGTTTATGTTGCTTTTGCAAAAGGTTACTCTCTACCTGACGGGTGAGGTTTTCTGCTAACGGCATCAGCAATCGTTTAGCATTTTCAAAACGATATACCATTGTCTGATCAAACCGTTCACGTACCTGTTTGATTTCCTCAAGACTGTTGCTAATGCGCTGTTCGATGGAGTTACGTTTGTAGAGGTTTTCAAGATGTTCTAACTGTGTTTTAGCACGAATAAGTTTCTGCTGCATACTCTGCTCAAGCTGTTGCGCAACAACATCTAAGGTCTGAAGCAGTTCATTTTGGTCAGGAAGTATCATCTCCATTGCCGCGCTCGGTGTTGGCGCACGAAGGTCGGCTACAAAGTCACTGATGAGCCAGTCTATCTCATGCCCAACGGCTGAGACAATGGGTGTCTTAGCGGCATAAATAGCGTTAGCAACAATCTCTTCATTAAAGCCCCAAAGATCTTCCATGCTTCCACCACCCCGTCCAACGACAATGATGTCAAAGTTCTGAACATCGGCAGCACTGATAGCATTAACAATGGAAGGGGCAGCATACTCACCTTGCACCACGGTATCATAAACATAGAGTTCAACAAGCGGATAACGCTGAGAAGCAACACGCTGCATATCTTGAAGCGCCGCACCAGTCGCCGAGGTCACCAAGGCAATACGCTTAGGAAACTTCGGCATCGGCTTTTTGATCTCCGGTGCGAAATATCCCTGCTCACTCAGTCGTGCTTTTAACTGCTCAAAGGCAAGCGCCAAAGCACCATGTCCTGCTGGTTCGATGTTAATGGCATTGATCTGGTAGCTTCCACGTGGCGCATAAAGTGTTATAGCACCCTCAATGACCACTTTCAAGCCCTCTTCTAAACGAAACTTTAACTTAGAAGCATTACCCCGAAACATTACTCCACTGATAGAGGAATTTTTATCTTTGAGTGTAAAGTAGATATGCCCGCTGTTATGATGGGTGATGCGAGAGAGTTCTCCCTCGACAAAGACACGCACAAAGGTGGACTCTAATAGGCTTTTGATCTGTTCATTTAGGGTGGAGACGGTGATAGTGTTCATTTAAAATCTTCCTTGTAGAAGAGTTATTTATATCACTCCAAATCAAATCTAGAATGATATTTCGATATTACTTTTTACGCGCAATAATCAGAGTCGAGATATCCATAGAAAAGCTTTCCGTATACATGATCTCAAAGCCTGCTTCTTCTAACTCTTTTTGCATGTTGGCAACAGTTAAAAAACCTTCAATGGAGTTTGGAAGGTACTCGTAGGCTTCGAGGTTTTTAGAGATGAAACCCCCTACTTTTGGTAAGATGCGGTTCATGTAGAAGTCACGGATCTTGCCGAGGAGTGATGGGTTTTCATTTTTCATAAACTCTAAGATGACGACCATGCCACCTGGTTTAAGCACACGGTTAAACTCGGCTAAACCTTTTTGACGTTCAACTACATTACGAATACCGTAAGAGATAGAGAGCATGTCTGCTTTAGCATCTTCGAGTGGGATCTCGGTGGCTGGAGCGATGACGAAGTCAAACTCAGGGAACTTTTCAACGCCTACACCCACCATACCTTCGGACGGGTCAACACCAAGAAGTTTTTCAACTTTAATCTTTCCTTTTTCTGCTTGCTTGCGCCAGTAGTCCATCATGTCGCCCGTACCACAAGCTACATCTACGATAAGGTCAATCTCTTTTTTACCATAAAAACCAAAAGACTTATCACAGCCCTTTTTACGCCAGCTTCTATCAACACCCATACTCATCACGCGGTTTGCCTTGTCGTATGTTGGCGCGATGTCGTTAAACATCTCTACAATTTTTTCTTGTTTTTCCATCTGCTCTCTACTTGTAATATTATATTTTAACGTGCTACTTTTTTGCTTCTAACCACATCATGACATCACCACCACTGTTTCTCGAGTGTAGGATTCTGAAGTCATGACTTGTGTTTGTAAAGCGTATTGTACCACCGCTTTTAGGTGCAACAAAACATAAGTAGTTGACGACGATCTCTTTTGTGGCTTCGAACATCGTAGGACCACCTTCTATCAAGATATTTTTATAGTTTTTAATACGATCTAAATTATCTTCAATATAAACATTTCGTCCACTAACCTTGAACAAGGGAATGTTTTGATCGAAGTTTTTTTGATTTGAAAGAATCAGTACATCACAGACGCTACCATCTACTAAACGTGCGTCTAAAGTAGGTCTGTCAGAACGTACTGTCTCACCACCAATAACAATCAGGTCACTTACATCACGCATAGCATGCACATTAATCCGCGAAAGGTGACTTGAGATGGTTCCCCCATCTATGGTACC
>JAJRVE010000210.1 GCA_024277445.1 Campylobacterales bacterium | reverse complement strand
TTTTCTCTAGGGTTAACTGCTTATATTTCATGCGACTTCTTTCTTTTTGGTCGAATAAAGATTAGCAGATATACTGTTAACCCGCTCTTTCAACCTCTTTCAAAAAAATTGCACTTATGATTAGAATTGGCGATAGTATTTTAGACAAATTGTATCTTTCACTCATCTTTAGCATGATCGCAGTTTTGGCACTGGTGGTGTTTGTGCGCCTTTACATTAAAGTTCAGATAGAAAAACATGCTATCCATGACCATGTTACAGGTCTTTACAATAAAAAGTATTACAATGAAGTCTTGCAAAAGACTAAGGTTCTTTCTGTACGGCAAGAACATGAGATGTCGCTGTTGGTCCTTTCGTTTGAAGCGTATGAGCAATTGGAAAAGAAAATGGATAAAAAAGCATTTAAACTCTTTTTACAAGAGTTTAGCCAACAATTCCGTGAGTTCTTTAGGCAGAGTGACATCATCTGTAGAGTGGAAAAGAATGTCTTCGTAGCTATCATGCCGGACATTGACAGTGAAAATGTTCAAAAGTTGGCACAGCGTCTTGAAAAGAAGTTAGGGTCGCATCAGTTTGAGGCACGTGGTGCTATAGAGTTACGTATAGGGACAGCGACCTATGATAAAGAGAGTACACTCACCTTGTTAGATGAAGCCATAGAAGTGATGAAGAGAGACCCTCTAGTACGTTTGGGAGATGCATCATGAGACGTAGTGCTTTTACGATTATAGAACTTATCTTTGTTATCTTTCTTTTGGGTGTTCTCTCAGCTGTTGCAATTGTTAAAATGGGTGGAATGTCAGATAGAGCACAGCAGGTGCAACTCAAAGCTTTTGTTGGAACACTTAATCGTACATCAGGTGCTGGTTTTTGGTTTAGATCTATGGAAGATGGACACGATGGTAATATTTCAAATTCGACTTATAATGCCACAATCGATCAGTATATAGAGCTGATAGCAGGTTATGATAATGGTCCTTCATTTGAAAATTGTAACGCTATAGGCAATGGAGTTTTCTTGACGTATCCGTTTACTGTCAACTATGAAGTACATTGTAAAAATGGTTCTCGCTCAGAAAGTCCACGTTTTAGACTTTATGATGCTACAAATAGTCAGTATATAGATTAAGCCAACCTCTAATAGTTTGAGCGTGAATCTCTAAACTTTTATTGCCTCTTATCCCAGAGGCAACTCTTTTTTCTCAACTCCCTCTAACGCACTTCACGCTAGAATCCTCTCACAAGAGGAACTATAATCTATGATACAACGTGTAAAAACTAAAAAAATATATGTCGGTGATGTGGCTGTGGGTGGGGATGCTCCTATCTCTGTGCAGTCTATGACCTACTCTCAGACCCATGATGTGGCGGCTACGGTCGAGCAGATCAACCGTTTGCACTTTGCTGGCTGCGACATTGTTCGTGTGGCGGTGCCGGACATGGAAGATGCTTTGGCGCTTAAAGCGATTAAAGAGCAGACCTCTTTGCCACTGATAGCGGACATACACTTTAATTATAAACTTGCGCTTGTTGCGGCTGAGGTTGTGGATTGTATTCGTATCAACCCGGGTAACATTGGCGAACAGTCTCGTGTTAAAGACATTGTAAAAGCGTGTCAGGAACGAAATATCCCTATTCGTATTGGTGTAAACTCTGGCTCATTAGAGAAGCAGTTTGAAAACAAGTATGGTCAGAGTGCTGAGGGTATGGTCGCTTCGGCGGAATACAACATAAAGTTCTTGGAAGATCTTGGGTTTACAGATATTAAGGTCTCTTTGAAAGCCTCTGATGTTCAGCGTACGGTTGATGCTTACAGAATGTTACGTCCTAAAAATGACTATCCTTTTCACCTTGGTGTTACTGAGGCTGGAACGATCTTCCATGCGACCGTTAAAAGTGCCATAGGTTTAGGAACACTTCTTCTTGATGGTATTGGAGACACGATGCGTGTTTCCATAACCGGTGAGCTAGAAGAGGAGATCAACGTTGGTCGTGCTATCTTAAAAGACAGTGGCGCGATGCCAGATGGTCTGAACATCATCTCTTGTCCTACCTGTGGACGTATAGAAGCAGACTTGGTTTCTGCCGTGAGTGAGATCGAAGAACGTACCAAGCACATAAAAGCACCGCTTAACGTTTCAGTTATGGGTTGTGTGGTCAATGCCATAGGTGAGGCGGCACATGCGGATGTTGCCATCGCTTATGGTAAAGGAAAAGGCTTAGTTATGGTCAAAGGTGAGGTCGTTGCTAACTTGGATGAAAAAGAGTTAGTGGATCGTTTTGTGAGTGAAGTCGAAACGATGGCTGAGAAAGTAGAGAAGGAGAGCTAATGGAAGAGTCTTTATATAACCTAACCTTTGAGCGTTCTGTTCTTAGTTCTATCATTTTCGAGCCGACACAGTATGATGATCTTGAACAGATCTTAAAAGAAGAGGACTTCTACCTACCTGCGCACCGTGACATCTATAAGGCTATTGGGGCATTGGTGCATAGAGATGAGCCTATTGATGAAGAGTTCATTAAAAAAGAGCTCTCACAGAAGAAAAAGTTTGATGAAGCGGTGATGCTTGACATCCTTTCGGCTAACCCTATCTCAAACACAACGGCTTATGTTAGTGAGCTTAAAGACAAAGCACTGAAACGTCATCTATTAACACTGACAACGGAGATAAAGCGTGTTACCTTGGAAGAAGAACTTCCAAGTAGTGATGTCATCGACATGGTGGAAAAGAAGCTTTATGAGATAACCCAAGACTCACAAACCTCTGACTTTAAAGATGCCGACAGAGTCACTACCGACACCATGAACTATATTGCTGAGATGAAAGCGCGTGGAAATACAGTACTTGTTGGTGTAGACACAGGCTTTGAAGAGCTTAACAAAATGACGACAGGTTTTGGTAAGGGTGACTTGGTCATTTTAGCGGCTAGACCTGCGATGGGAAAATGTCTTGGTAAGGGCACGAAAGTCTTGATGTTTGATGGTCTTTTGAAAAACGTTGAAGATGTTGTTGTTGGTGATCAGCTCATGGGTGATGATTCAACTGCTCGAAATGTCCTCTCACTCGCGCGTGGTCAAGAGATGATGTACTGGGTCCGACAAAACAAAGGGATAGACTATCGTGTAAATGAAAGCCATATACTCTCTCTTAAACGTAGTCGTAATGAAGGACCTCATACGCATGGTGATGTCCTTAATATAGAAGTCAAAGCGTATGTTGAAAAGAGTGATAAGTTCAAAACGAACTATAAAGGCTACAAGGTTGGCGTTGAGTTTGAGCGTAAAGACCTTGCTATAGAGCCTTATTTTCTAGGACTTTGGCTTGGAGATGGTACGAGTAGTAATGTTTCCATAGCTACGCAAGATGAAGAAGTGGTAAAGTATTTGGAAGCTTATGCTGAGCGTTTAACGCTCCAACTAAGTGTACGTAAAGATGAAGATAAGTGCCCGATGTATAGTATTATTTCAGGGCAACAAGGCGGTAACCCTGCCGATGATATCTCACTGCAGAAGATGTTGCGTGGGGAGAACCTCTTAGATAACAAACATATTCCACAGCACTTTCTTGTCAACACTAAAGAGAACCGTTTAGAACTTCTTGCGGGACTACTTGACAGTGATGGCTACTATGATGAAGAGTTTAATGTTTTTGAATTTGTACAGAAAGATGAGCTATTAACAAGACAGGTGAAGTTTTTAGCAGATACATTAGGTTTTAGATGTTCATTTCGTAAAAAGCGTGCAAGCATAAAGTCCATAGGCTATGAGTGTGAAGTATACCGTTTACGTATTGTTGGAGAACTAGATGCGATACCAACTAAGATCGCTCGAAAACAGGCGCGAGCATTGCAAGCTAAACGTGATGTCCAACATACCGGCATTACCGTAGAACAAGATATAGTTGATGATTATTATGGTTTTGAGATCGATGGTAATCACCTTTTCTTACTTGAAGACATGACCGTTACACACAACACCTCTTTTGCCCTGAACATCGTCCAAAACCTCTTAGATAAAGGTAAGGGTGTTGCCTTCTTCTCGCTGGAAATGCCAGCAGAGCAGTTGATGCTTCGTCTACTGAGTATTAAGACCTCTATTGGGCTTCAGAAGCTTCGTGTGGGTGATATGAATGATGATGAGTGGTCTCGGCTTAACACGGCGGTAGAGCAGATGCAACATGCGAGTCTCTTTGTGGATGATCATGGTGCGGTTAACATTAACCAGTTACGCTCAAAACTTCGTAAGCTCAAGAGCAAACACCCTGAGATCGAACTCTGTGTTGTGGACTACATACAGATTATGAGTGGGGTGGG
>JAJRVE010000209.1 GCA_024277445.1 Campylobacterales bacterium | reverse complement strand
TTGATCCCCTACTTTAGGATGACAGCAATAATCAAACTCTACTCCATCTAAGGACTTGTTTGTAAAGAATGTAAAATGCTCCAACTCTTTTATTTTAGGTTTTTTGTAACCCTTTTTCAGTAGTTCCCAAAAACGTACCTCTTTTGTACCCATATAATCTGCGACTTGATGTATCGTTTCTTTATAATAATCAAGCTGTACCGGTAATTTATAGATCGTATCTTCATGGTCTATATTGCGAACAAGTTCTTCCATAGCTATACTTTCTTGAGAAAATAAAGTACCCAATATATTGTAAGCACTGAAATTATCTGTCTCTTTGATCCTTGCTCTACAGGCAGATCTTATGCCATCTTGTGCTTTGGATGTCTTGACTGTATCCATCCATGAACAGTAGAGGTGTGGTCTACTGTCCTTAATAATATTAACAATATCCCCATTTTTTAATATCGTTAAAAGTGATGCTTTTTGTTTGTTCACCAGTGCTTCTATTGCATTCGCACCAACCTCTGAATGTATGGCATAAGCAAAATCAAGCGCAACAGAACCTTTAGGTAAAGTATAGTAGTCCCCTTTGGGAGAAAAGACTGTAATATCTTCAGAGAAAAGATCTGACTTGGCTAACTCATAAAACTCTTCAATGGACTCATTTTGATAATGTAGACTCTCCAACCATCCCAAGCTCACACTGTTGTCACCACCTTTGTATTTCCAATGTGCAGCAACACCATACTCTGCAAGTCTATGCATCTCTACTGTTCGTATCTGTGCTTCAACAATGCCTTCTTCATCAAATAAAGTCGTATGTATCGTTTTGTATCCATTCTCTTTAGGCACTGCAATATAATCTTTAAACCTTGATATGAGTGGCGTAAATTTTAAGTGCATAAGCCCCAAAACCCTATAACACTCTATAGGCTCTTTTACAATGATACGAATCGCAAGCAGATCCAGTATCTCTTCTATACTGACCCCTTTACGATGCATTTTAAGATAGATCGAATAATAATGCTTGACTCTGCCAATGATTTCAAATTCATCTTTGTTAAAACCATCTTTATCCATAGTCGTTTTAACATTTTGGATAAAAGCATTGAGTTTAAATTGAAGATTTTGTGCATTGGATTTGATATAGCTGTCTATCTGTTCATAATCATCAGGATAGATATAACGAAAACTCAAATCTTCTAAATGGTTTTTAAGTTTTGAGATACCCAATCTGTGTGCGATCGGTGCATATACCACAAGTGTTTCTTCTGCGATACGTCTTTGTTTTTCTTCATCCAATGCTTCAAGCGTTAGCATATTATGAAGTCTGTCACAAAGTTTGATCACAAGTACGCGGACATCTTTAATCGAAGCGATCAACATTTTTCTAAATGTCAATGCAGAGTTTATCAATCTCTCATCTGATCCAAAAGGAGCAAGTTCTTCATCCCGTATCTCTACGATCTTAGTAAGCCCCTCAACCATATGAGAGACATCATCACCAAATTCACGTTTTAGATCTTCGATGCTATAAGCAGTATCTTCTACTACATCATGTAGTAGTGCTGCCTGTACCATCATTTCATCTTTTGAAGTCTTGGCTGTAATGGCTGCTACAAGTATGGGATGTACGATATAAGGTTCTCCGCTTTTACGGATCTGCCCTTCATGTGCATGAAGTGAAAGTTCTAATGCTTTGAGTGTTTCAGGAAGAGGCGATGGAATCTCATCCCAGAGAAGCGCTGATGCTTCTTCTATCGTCTGTATTTTTTTAGCTTTATTGAGAAAAGCGTCCAAGAGGGTTTAGCCTTCTAGACTTACTGTGATCTTACCTTCTGCAATCTCTTGCAGTGCAATATCTGCATATTTCATTTCTGATGTATCTCTCTCTAAAAGTGATTTTGCACCATTTGCGATCTCTTCTGCTCTTTTTCCTACTGCATTTGCAAGAAGGTATTTGTCATAGTCTACTTTTTCAAGTGCCAATGCTGTTAATTGTTCTGTTCTCATCTTTATTCCTTTATTATTTTTCTCTATTTTACAATTGAACAAAGGCTCATATCACCTTTGACTATAGCAAGAAGATTACCTTTTTCAAACATATTACATACAACAATAGGTAATTTGTTCTCTTTAGCCAAAGCGATAGAAGTATCATCCATCACTTTAATATGATCTGTCAATGCTTGATCATAGGTTAAGGTATCTAGTTTGACTGCATCATCATATTTATTGGGATCTTTGTCATACACACCATCTACTTTAGTTGCTTTAATAAGAAGTTCTGCTTCAATTTCAGACGCTCTAAGTGTCGCGGCTGTATCTGTAGTGAAATAAGGGTTACCTGTACCACCGGCAAACACAACCACGCGACCTTTTTCCAAGTGACGACGTGCACGACGCACAATGAATGCTTCACCAATCTCTTGCATGTCAATAGCAGATTGGAGTCTTGCTTCAAGTCCTGCATGTTCAAGTGCTTCCTGGATAGCCACACCATTAATAACAGTAGCGAGCATACCCATATAATCACCAGCCGTTCTAGTGATGATACCGTCTGCAGCAGCAGTCACACCACGTATAATATTACCACCACCAACAACGATGCCTACTTCAACACCATTTTCAACAAGCTCTTTAATCTCACCTGCAATAAAATTGAGAATCTGAGTATCTATACCATACCCTTCATCACCTGCCAACGCTTCACCAGAAAATTTCACTAATACTCTTTTAGTCACAGATGCACCTTTATATAATTTCGCGATTATAGCTAAAAGTGGTTTAGGAAGGGGTTAACATTGTAAAGATAAGTCTATTTTTAAAGTGTCCGAGTTATTGAGTATCTCATAACATATAATTCACATATTTCTTTCATCATCAGTCTTAAAGGAGTATCAAAAAGACTGATATAAACTTTCTAATTATGGTGCAACATCGATTGGTACAGGACTTCCTGTTCCTCCACCTCCACCGCCACCTCTAACAGCGTTAATAACACCTAGTATGTTAATTACCGTACCAATGTCTATACGTGACTGACATTCTCCTGTCTTTGGATCCCGTGTTTCTGTTATGCCACACTCTTTTTCTTGAGTCTTTTTAATACACTTACCAGCATGATAAATGTAACCTTTTTTACACGTATCCCCTTTTGGGCTTACATCTACCTTTTTACGGCAGACTTTTTTACGTTTATCCCATTTTGTACCTTTGGGACAGCTCACACATGTTTTACCGTTCCAATTTTGCCACTTCTTACACAGTGGTTTACATCTGTCCCCTACAACTTTTTCATATTTCTTACACTTTAATTTAGACTTTTTAATTTTCACTTTTACACAGGAGTTTTTACTCACAGCGTAAGGATAACTCTCTACTAACTTTTTAATGGCAGATTTTTGGATC
>JAJRVE010000208.1 GCA_024277445.1 Campylobacterales bacterium | reverse complement strand
TTCTTAACAAAACGCTCTGTCTGTACTGCTTTTTCAAAAAACTGCTCTTCACTGTTTAGCTCTTCTTTGACCATCTCAATATTTTCTTTTAAACTCACTGGTAACATCCTCATTAAAATTGTTGCTATATTATCCAAACTATAGTTAATTGCCTCTAAACAGCCGACTATTGCGCACTAAAAGATAGAACAATAAGAGTTTTTGGTTAAAATGTTGGAAAATTATTTAGGAATTATTATGCAAGTAGATGACGCACTATTACAGCGACTTGAGAAACTATCATTTTTAAGCATAGAAGAGAGTAAGAGAGAAGAGATCATTGCGCAACTTAGCGGTATTGTTGCCTTCGTTGATAACCTTTCAGAACTTAACACCGACAACGTTGATGACAACTTTGCCATGAACGATAGTGGTACGCCTACACGAGAAGACACCCCATCAGGTGACAGTGCTATTAGTGATAAGATCCTCGAAAACTCTCCTCGCAGCGAAGAGAACCTATTTATCGTACCAAAGATCATCGAGTAATGGTTAAACTTTACGGCATCAAGAACTGCGACAGTGTGAAAAAAGCGATCAAGTTTTTAAAAGCACATGATGTTGCATACGAGCTAATTGACTTTAAAGCGACACCTGTTGACTGCGATACCGTTGCGCCTTGGCTTGAACAAGTTGAGATGAAAAAACTCTTTAACACACGCGGCACGACTTACCGAACATTGAAGTTGAAAGAACTCAACCTAGATGAGTCACAACAACTACAATGGCTCTGTAAAGAGAACCTACTCATCAAGCGACCTGTTCTAGATCTTGATGGCAAGATTACAGTTGCCTTTGATGAAACGACTTACGAAGCACTATTTTCTTAAAAGCCTCTAGCCACTCTGCCCCTCCTCCCACACATAAATAACCATTAATTCGCTTTTTTTACCTTAAAAGGCGACACTTAAGCTCTTTTTTTATAAGATTAAAGTGTTTCATAAAGAAATGTAATAGAATATAGATAAACAGCGTGTTCTTAAACACCTGATCAAATTGGAGTGATTTTATGAGTCAAGCATTAGATATTAGAAAACTACTAAAAAGTGTTGTTGCCTACAAAGCATCAGACCTTCACCTCGTCTCACGTTCTGAGCCTCAGATTCGTATTGATGGTCGTCTTGTTGCCCTTAACTTACCAACACTTGATGGTAAGATGATCGAAGATATGGCCTATGCCTTACTGACTGAAAAGCAGAAAAAAGAGCTAGAAGAGCACAGTGAGCTTGACTTTGCCATCATGCTTCCAGAGATCGGACGTTTTCGTGCCAACTACTATAAGACACTTGACGATCTAGCCTGTGCATTTCGTATTATTCCTATTGAGATCCCATCACTTGACGATCTTAATGGTAATCCTGTCTTCAAAAAAGTAATCCAACGTGAAAAAGGGCTTATCCTTGTAACAGGTCCAACCGGTTCAGGTAAGTCCACAACATTAGCAGCAATGCTTAATGAGATCAACGAAACAGAAAACCGTCATATCATCACCGTAGAAGATCCGGTGGAATTTGTACACACCAACAAAAAGTCTCTCTTCTCACAACGTAATGTTGGTAACGATACAGAGTCATTTGCCATTGCACTAAAATACGCAATGCGTCAGGATCCAGACGTTATCCTGATCGGGGAGATGCGTGACCAAGAGACTATTGGTGCTGCCCTAACCGCTGCAGAAACAGGTCACTTGGTATTTGGAACCCTCCACACCAACTCTGCCCCACAGACGATTAACCGTATTATTGACGTTTTTTCAGGTGAAGAACAGCCTCAGGTTCGTGCACAACTTTCTACTTCACTAGTAGCCGTTGTTGCTCAGGCACTTCTACCTAAGATCGGTGGAGGTCGTATTGCAACACAGGAGTTTATGTTGACAAATCCTGCGATTGCCAACCTTATCCGTGAAGACAAGGTTCACCAGGTCTATTCACAAATGCAACTAAACCAACAAGAGACCGGTATGGTTACACAGACTCAGCAGCTTCTTGATTTTGTTAAGAAGCGCCTTGTCTCTCGTGATACAGCTATCTATTATGCTAACCGTCCCGAAGAGCTAATCCGCGTGTTAGACCAAAACGGTCTTTAAACATCAGCGGTAGAACTACGCTACCGCTCGCTCACATATAACACTTTCCTTTTTACAATCAACATACATTAATCGCTTAGTATCATTATAAAATATAGCTATCTGTTCATACTTACGACCTAATGCTAGAGCCTCTTCAAGTGACAAGTCATAAACTAAATACCCCTCTTCACAATGAGCAAGGTAACATCCTCTTGCCTTTAATACCTTTGTACTATTTAATTCACTATATAGTAAGGCATTGCGCGCTTCATTTTCTGTAGCAGTTAGCGTAATATTGTTTGGATTGCCTGCTGTGATAATAGCAAATGGTTTTTCAAAAAAAGCGTCTGGATTATAGTTTATAAGAGAAAATGTGAAGTGCTTGTTGGATGTGAGTTCTACCTCGTATACATTACGAAAGTAGATCTCTGAAAGAGAAAGCACAGCTTAGTGTGTAGCTGCTTTAAGTGTGTCTGCGATCAAGAATGCAAGTTCAAGAGACTGATCGGCGTTAAGACGAGGATCACAATGTGTGTGATAGCGAGAAGAGAGATCTTCTTCAGTAACCGTGAACGAACCACCAACACACTCTGTAACATCTTTACCTGTCATCTCTAAGTGAACACCACCTGCGTGTGTACCCTCTGCTTTATGCACCTGGAAGAACTGCTTCATCTCAGAAAGAATGTTATCAACTGGACGCGTCTTGTAGTTTGTACTTGACTTAATGGTGTTACCATGCATCGGATCACAAGACCATACTACTTTTTGTCCCTCTTTCTCAACAGCACGGATAAGTGCTGGAAGATGGTCGCCAACTTTGTCTGCACCAATACGAACGATAACGTTTAGACGTCCCGCTTCATTTTCAGGGTTAAGCGTGTTGATAAGCTTAATAAGGTCTTCTGTGTCCATAGATGGACCTGCTTTAATACCAATAGGGTTGTTGATACCACGCATAAACTCGATGTGTGCACCATCTAGTTGACGCGTACGATCACCAATCCAGAGCATGTGAGCAGAAACATCATACCACTCACCTGTTAGTGAGTCTTGACGTGTAAATGCCTCTTCATATGGAAGAAGAAGTGCTTCGTGTGACGTATAAAAATCCGTTTCACGTAGTGTACGGAAGGTTGATGAGTTAACACCACATGCGTCCATAAACTCTAATGACTGTGAGATATTCTCTGCAAGGTCTTCATATTTAGAAGCGATCTCACTCTGATGCGCGAAGTCAAGGTTCCATTTATGAACCTGATGAAGATCAGCCATACCACCCGTTGCAAAGGCACGAAGAAGATTCAACGTCGCTGTCGACTGGTTATAGGCTTCAACCATACGCTTAGGGTCAGGAACACGTGCTGCTTGCGTAAACTCAACACTATTAATAATGTCACCACGGTAACTTGGTAGTGTCACATCACCGATAGTCTCATTGTCAGAAGAACGTGGCTTAGCAAATTGTCCACCCATACGCCCTACTTTAACAACAGGAAGTCCACCAGCAAATGTCATAACAACAGCCATCTGCATCATCGCTTTAAAGGTATCACGGATGTTATCAGCATGAAACTCACTGAAGCTTTCAGCACAGTCACCACCTTGAAGTAAAAAGGCTTTACCATTTGCAACATTTCCAAGTTGCTTTTTAAGACTACGCGCTTCACCTGCAAATACAAGTGGTGGATAAGCACTTAACTCTTGTTCAACACGTTTCAACTCAGCCATATCAGGGTAAGTAGGTTGTTGTAAAATTGGTTTTTCTCTCCAGCTAGACGGTGTCCAAATGCTCATAATATTGCCTTATTTCATAATGATGTACCTACTGTTAATAAGTACTGAATTTTAAAAGATTTATATTACACAAATATTACTGATAAAGCTCTGACAATTCACCTAGTTTGCTCCTTTATGCAAAGATTAAGGCTTGATAAACACTCTCATTATCTAATTTACAGTTTTGGGCGATATAATACGCGTTAAATTACTATAAGTGACGCATGCATGGAACTTAACTATTTCGACCTCGTTGTCGGTATTATCATCTTACTTCTTGGTCTCAAAGGGATCATCAACGGTTTCTTTAAAGAACTTTTCGGTCTTATTGGCATCATCGGTGGTATCTTTATCGCTTCTCGCCTTGGCGACAGTATTGGTAGCCTTATCAGTGACACTATCTTTAAGTTTGAGTCTGAGGCAGCGGTAAGTTTTGTTGGTTTCATCGCAACATTGATCATCTTCTGGGCGGCTATGATCGTCTTAGGCATGGTACTCACGAAGATGTCAAAGGTAAGTGGCTTAGGACCGGTAGACAAACTCTTTGGTTTTATTGTCGGCAGTGGTAAGTTTTTTCTTATTGGTGCGGTCATCACCTACGCTGTTTACAACATCCAAGCCATTCGTGTTAACCTAGAGCCTGCCATGAAGACCAGTTTTCTCTTCCCGGTTATGGTTGAAGTGGGAAGTTATGTGATGCACATCGATCCTGCTGAGATCAGTCAAGATCTAAACGACACCATAGATGAAGGTGTTAAAGCTACACAAGCACAGATCAGCACAACCAAAGACGCAGTCAGCAAGAGTGTTGACAAAACACTAGACGAAAGTGCTGAAAAGATTAAGCAGAGTGTTAAAGCACACATTGACGACAACTTAAGCACAGGAGAGTAATTATGGCAACTGATTTTACTGAACGTACTGTTGAGTATGATAAACTACTCGCAGACTTTAAAACACTCTTAAAAGAGAAGGCACTCAAGTTTACGAACCAACGTGAAAAGATCTTAGAGACACTTTACTACTCGCAAGAGCACCTAACACCCGAAGCACTGCACCAACTCATCAAAGAGAAGTATCCAGAGCTTAATGCTGGTATAGCGACGATCTATCGTACACTCTCTATGTTAGAAGACAACAACATCGTCTCTTCACTCTCATTTGGTGCACAAGGTAAGAAGTATGAACTCGGTGCTAAAGATCATCATGATCATATGATCTGTACGAAGTGTGGTGAGATCACTGAGTTTGTTGACGAAGTCATCGAAACACAACAACACAAGATCGCGGACGAGCATGGCTTTAAGATGCAAGACCACTCGATGCAGATCTATGGTATCTGTAAAACCTGCCAAGAGCAGCAGTAACCCAACAGGAGAAGAGTTGAATTTAGAAAACAAATATGTACAACAACGTATCGAAAAGGCCAATACGCTACGTGCCTTAGGCTTTAACCCATACGACAACCAATCAGAAAGAAACACGACCATAGGTCAATATATCGATGTCAATGCTGATATCGCTGCCACAGAAAACAAGCGTGATGAGAACCGTAACTTTACCGTTGCTGGACGTATTAAGTTTTTTCGTATTATGGGTAAGGCGAGCTTTTTAAAGATCGAAGATGAGAGCGGTATGTTGCAGATCTATGTAACCCGCGACAACCTTCCTGAAGGTTTTTACAATGATGTCTTTAAGAAAAACTA
>JAJRVE010000207.1 GCA_024277445.1 Campylobacterales bacterium | reverse complement strand
GCTCTTTAACATCGGTAATCGTATCACCAACATTAACCGAACCGACCTCTTTAAGACCCAAAACAACAATCCCGATCTCACCGGTCTTGATCGCTTTAGTCTTTTGACGCTTTAATGGGTGTGGGTACATTAAGTCAAGAACTTGGTGATGATCTTTTGTACTCATCAACAGTACATTTTGGTTTTTAGTGATCTGACCATCAAAAACACGTACTAAGGCTAAGGCACCTAAGTAAGGGTCGAACCAAGAGTCATAGATGATCGCTTTTGTTGGCGCATCAGGGTCACCCTCAGGGGCAGGAATGCGGTCGACAATCGCCTCAAGAAGTTCAGGGATACCAATACCCGACTTCGCCGAGATCATCAACGCATCCGTAGCATCAATGCCAATAGTCGTCTCGATCTCTTCTGCTACACGTTCTGGCTCTGCTGAAGGAAGATCAATCTTGTTGATGACAGGTAAAAGCTCCAAGTCATTGTCGAGTGCCAAATAAACATTGGCAATCGTCTGCGCCTCAACACCCTGAGCGGCGTCAACGATAAGGAGTGCACCATCAGACGAGGCGAGTGACTTACTGACTTCGTATGAGAAGTCAACGTGACCCGGAGTGTCTATGAGGTTAAGGTTGTAGTGCTTACCATCTTTAACGTAGTCAAGACGAACCGACTGTGCCTTGATGGTAATACCGCGTTCTTGTTCGATGTCCATGGTGTCCATCATCTGTGCGGTCAGTTCTCTGTCACTAACAGCCCCACACTCTTGGATAATACGGTCAGCCAACGTGGACTTACCGTGGTCAATATGGGCGATGATAGAAAAATTTCTTATGTGTTCGATTTTCATATATGTACTTGTGCAAGGCGTAAACTCCGCCTATATTTTTGTTGTGACATTGTAGCATCTCCTCCCTTTAGGTCAATAAGTTCATTATCAAGAATAAAAGCCTATAATCTAACAAATTATCATACTAAGGACAAACATATGAACAAAATCATAATCTCATCAGCATTGGCTACACTTTTAGCACTTACTGTTACAGGTTGCAGTGGTGACGAGCCAAAACCAGAAGAGAAGCCAGTAGCGATTACTGAGTGTACTATTGATCAAGCAGACGCACCTAAATGGGCATGTGGTATCGTTAATGGTTATGACGATATGTACACTGCAACAGGTACAGCGAAGATGTCGAAAGCTGGCGCAGGCTTTAGCCGTAAAAATGCGATGGCAGATGGTCGTTCTAACTTGTCACAGCAGATCGAAACAGAGGTTAAGAGTAAGATCGAGCAGTTTGCACGTACTACTGGTATTGGCGCAAACGAGACAGTTGATACTGCGACAACTCAAGTGGCAAAACAGGTGGCACACGTAACACTAAACGGCTCAAAGCAGTTAGCTTACTGGCAACATCCTAAAAACAATGACATCTACGTTCTAATGGGTGTTACAAAAGAGAGTGTAGACAATGCTGCGACTGAAACAGTATACAGCAGCATGGGTAACCAAAATGCACTTTGGCAGCAGTTTCAAGCTGAAAATGCACTCAAAGGTCTAGAAGAAGACACAAAAGAAAAATAATTACTATAGACGTTTACGTCTATTTTCTTAACAAGTGCAGTTTATGTACTTGTTGACGACACCTCACATCAAGGTCCTCCCCCTATGAACAAACTTATATTTTTATTCCCTCTTTTTTTTAGCATCGCTCTTTTTACTGGCTGTGGTAGCTCGTCTGACGATGTTAAACCCACCGTTATTACCCATAGCAATGCCCTTCCCTCTTGGTATACTGAGGTAGAAGAAAATGACAAACGTTATCTCTATGGCATCGGTATGGGCGACACCCGCAAAGAGGCGATCAACAATGCGCTTAATGACGCTGTCTCTACGCTTAATGTCTCTGTCTCTTCAAACTATCGTCAACAGACAAATAGTTCTACCCATAATGGTATAGAAGATTATGACAAAAAGAGTCAAGAGAGCGTTGAGATTGTCACCGATAAACTTACGCTGAACAACTACGAGCTGATTAAACAACAACACCTAAAAAATGGCTCAGACATTGTCAAGATACAGATCAACAAGTATGAGCTTTTTACAAGTCTACAAACTGAACTCGATAACAGTTACAAACTACTCGACATCAACCTACAGAACAAGAGTAATGAACTCGAAAAGATCTTGATCTACCGTAAGGCGATGGGAAAGATAAAGCTAAGTATGAAGACCTTAGGTATCATGCACTCTTTAAACCCTGCCTTTGATGCTGAGCCCTACAAGCGTCAATATAAAGAGGTCATCGCAACACACAACAAACTCGTTGAGAACAAGCTCTTCAGCCTCAAGATTAATGATCCTTATGGTGCCTATACCAGTCCTATTCGTAAAGGGCTTATGCAAGATGGTGTAAAGATTACACATGGGGATGACTATGACTATATTGTTAGGGTCAACGTGGAAGAACAAGAGAAAATAGTAGTAAAACGCCATGTCATCACCTACTTGAGTACTACTTTTTCCGTAGGTATTGGTGACAAAAACTCTTCCAATGACATCTACTACACTAGCTTTAAACTTCGTAGTGAGTCTGATGAAAGTTTAGAACGAGCGCGAGAGATCTTAATAGAAAATTTAGTACAAAAGATAGAACGACACAGTGTCTTTAATATACCAAGTGAGTAAGTGTTTAGAAGAGAAGTAAGATATCAGACGGATTAACGTCTGACATATTTAGACATACTTATGTGTGAAATGCTTATTCGAAAAGAGAGTTAACACTTTCGTTATGATAGACACGACGGATCACTTCAGCAAAAAGTGGTGCAACGCTAAGTACTGTAATACTATCATGAGGCTTTGTTACCAAAGTATCTGAGATACAAAGTTCATCAAGAGCATCATTGTCTAAGTTAGCATAGGCCTTACCACTTAAAACACCGTGCGTAGCGATCGCCATAACTGACGTTGCTCCACGTGCTTTTAGCGCTGCCGCTGCTTTAACCATTGTTCCAGCTGTATCAACCATATCATCAACGATAATAATGTCTTTACCTTCAACATCACCAATGATGTTCATCACTTCAGACTCATTTGCCTTTTCACGACGTTTATCAACGATAACCATCTCAAGTCCAAGCTGCTTAGCAAAGTAACGTGCACGTGCTACACCACCAATGTCTGGTGACGCAACAATAGGGTTTGGAAGGTTTTTAGAGAGGACATACTCTTTAAAGACGATTGAGCCATAAAGGTTATCAACCGGGATGTCAAAGAAACCTTGGATCTGACCCGCATGCAGGTCGATGGTCACAACACGGTCAATCCCTGCAGTCTCATACATGTCTGCCACAAGACGCGCTGTAATCGGAACACGAGGTGCTGCCTTACGATCTTGACGGGCATACCCGTAGTAAGGAACAACGGCAGTGATCGAACTTGCTGATGAACGACGAAGCGCGTCCGTCATGATCAGCAGTTCCATTAGGTTGTCGTTAGAGGGTGCACCTGTAGACTGAACGATAAACACGTCACGTCCACGTACACTCTCAGCAATCTGTACTGAAATCTCACCATCAGAGAAACGTTTCACATCAGCCTTAGCTAGAGGCACATCAAGTGTCTTACATATCGCTTTAGCAAAATCAACAGAAGAACTACCGGCAAAAATCTTATATCCGCGCATGGGTTACCTTTTGGGTTTGTAAATATTAGTGCAATTATATCGTGAGAGTCTGAGGAGTGGGTAAAGAAAAAGAAGTAGCCTTACTTGGCATCGTATTTAAGCATACTAAAGAGATGGATCAGACGATCCACCCACCACCAATAAGCTTGTTATCATCATAAAAGACTGCTGCTTGTCCTGAGGCAACACCTAGTACAGGCTCGTGGAGTTTTATGGTTGCGGTTTCTCCTGTGATCTCGACATGACAAGGTACTGCGTGGGTGCGGTAACGTAATTTTACCGTGGTGTCAAAACTGGTACGATCGTCGAACATATTAATGTCTTTTATCATGACATCAAACTGCTCAAGTTCCTGTTTTAGACCAACAACGATCTGGTTTTTTTCGGGGATGATCTTGGTGACGAAGTGTGGATCATGCGCACCTCTAACCGTGAAGCCTTTACGCTTACCGATGGTGTAGTGCATGTAGCCTTTATGCTCACCGACAACATTACCTTCTGAGTCTAGGACTTCTCCTACTTTGTCAACCTCAACATGTTCTTTTAAAACTTCCGTGTACGTTGTCTCTACAAAACAGATCTCACTTGACTCTGCTTGAGAAGCAAACGACTCTAAGCCATCAATTTTAGCTGCGTACTCTTTTATGTCTTTCTTAAGACGGTTTCCCAATGGAAAGATAAGACGTGGAATGATGTTCTTGTTAATGTAAAAAAGGAAGTAGGATTGATCTTTGGTGTCATCTTCGGCTTGGAGTAGATACTTTCCATCATGTTGGATGTAGTGACCTGTTGCCAAAAAGTCAGCCCCGACCTTGTCTGCAAACTTCATCATCTCACCAAACTTTAGGTTACGGTTACAAAGGGCACAAGGGTTAGGTGTTTTACCAT
>JAJRVE010000018.1 GCA_024277445.1 Campylobacterales bacterium | reverse complement strand
TTAAAGAGATCTGTGGGGCACAAGTTGCTTGGTTACTACTCGTACTTGTTAAAAAAGAGCTAGCGTCTAGCATCAACATGGGACAATACCTTCCCCTTTTAGCCCTTGCCGTCGTTGCAGATGTTATGCCACTCATCGGGATTAACCGTGCTATTGTTCAACATGGACTTAAACAGATGATGAGCAGTGAGCTTCCTGCCTTTGGCATCATCAGAGACTACCTTAACAAGTCGGTTCTTTCCGCAGAAGACATCGGTTTTCAGATCGCACCACGTCTTAACTCTGCGGGTCGCTTAGAAGATGCTAGCATCGCCTTAGAGTTTTTAACAGCAGAAAGTCCAGAGAAGGCCTTCAAGCAGTTTGAACTTTTAAACCAACTCAACGATCTACGCAAAGCGATCGAAGCCGATGTGACTGAAGAGGCCATCACACAAGTCGAAGAGGGTCAAAATGTTATTGTTGTTTATGGCGAGGATTGGAATGAGGGAGTTGTTGGTATTGTTGCCTCTCGCTTGGTACACCGTTTTGGTCGTCCAGCTATTGTACTCAGCATAACAGAGGGAAGAGCAAAGGGTAGTGCTCGGAGCATCGGCAGTGTCAGTATCTATGAGCTTATAAAGTCCCAAGAAGCACTTCTTCTTGGTTTTGGTGGTCATGTCATGGCAGCAGGTCTTGCCTTAGCTGAGGAGCAGTTAGAAACCTTTAAACGTGAGATCAATGTTGTCGCGTCTAAAATAGACCCCAACGACTTCATCCCCCAAGAAGAACTTATTGGTGAACTCTCTCCCTCAAGTATTAGTCCACACCTTCTCACCCTACTCGATGCCTATGAACCCTTTGGAGAAGCCAACCCTCGTCCTAGGTTCTTGGCTAAAGATGCTTATGTAACCAAAGTAAGCTACATGGGAAAAGAGAAAGATCATAGTAAGGTGACCATCCAACTCGATGGAGGAATTAATGAGCATGACCTTATTGCCTTTAAACAGCGCTACCAGATGCCTACAAACCGCCGTCTAAACTGTAGTTATACCATTAGTAAAAACGAATGGAACGGTAAAGTTAGCATACAGATGATGCTAGATCGGTTTTATAGTTAAGATGCTAAAAAAAGAGTTTCTACTTTTTATAGCCATCCTCTTAGTAGGTGCAGTTATAGTTCATCCCGATCTACTCTCTTCGCCTATCAAACGCTTTGAGTGGATAACTGAACGGGGAAACTACTATCACCCTTTTGTGTTCACCCTTGCTGCTTACTTTTTAATAGGTCTGCTTCGTCTTAGCATCGCAGGTATTAGAAAGATAATCGTGAAATATTTTAGAAGCTAAAACCGGCACCTAAACCAATGTTATAACCTTCGATACCATCACCTTGCACCCGTTCTACCATGAGATCAACTCGATTAAGAATCGAAGGAACATGATATAAAGCTTCATCTACCGACCCATAAAAAGCACTATCGATATAAAGATGTAGCATTGCTGCTGAACTGCCATAGCCATCAAAGCCTAATGTCTTTTGAACATCACCCGTAAAAGCATTCCCCGCTACATAAAACTCTGTAGATACTCCCGTATCCCAGAAGTGTAGAAACTGTGGTGTCTCGAAACCAAGCTTCAGACGACTCCCACCTGACGTAGAGTGAAAAGCACTTAACTCCTTTACACTCAAGTCCTCTTTGGTATCAAAATATGTTAATGTCAATACAGCATAAGGTTTCCACTCAGCCCAAACAGGGGTATAACCTGCTTGCCAGAACAGTTCATAGGTGTAAGCGTTGCTATACTGGTTAGCAAACGCTTTTTCAAACGCAGGTCTATACTGATCTTGTACGATAGCTGGACTATTGTAAATGTACTCATTACGTATACGTGAATAAATAACATCAAAACCAACTAAAAAGTTAATCCCAAAGGAGGTCGAATAGCGAACTCCTCCACCTAAACGAAGTGCAATTGTTTCATAATTTGTTTTGTCGTCTGTAAATCCAGCATTTTCTATAATTTGTACATCTGTATCTAGTTTACTGTACCCTGCACTACCATTTAGAAAAAGATTAAAGTCTGAAAATAGAGGATCAAAATGGTGGTAGAGCGGAAAGTTGACAATACGGATAGTAGCGCCATCATCAAAATTATAGCGACCAGAGGTCAACATGTCTTGTGTCGTCAAAATGATTAAGGCATTAACATTGGCTAACGATGTTTTTTTTAAATCATCAACTACATCCGCCATGGATGAACTCGCCAATAAAAAGAAGAGAACGAGTGATCTTAACGGCGACATGTTCTCTCCTTTTCGTAACTAATCACCCTACAATCCCACAAAAAATTCATGAAAATTCCTCGTATAAAAACCCCATTTACAACCCTATAAACAGGGCTTTTTAGCTATAATATTCGTATATAAATAGAGGTTTTCACATTGAAGAAAAATAGAATCAAATACCAGTTTTCCCTAAAAACAAAAGAAGAATTAGATCAACTCACGCATAAAGAGTTACTAAAGTATGTCAAGGATCTTCAAGATAATTCTATACAAGAAAAACCACCAAAGAATTCCAACAACTCAAGTATCTCTCCCTCAAGTGAGATAGCACCACCTGCTAAGAAAAAGAAGAACCAGTCACTTCGTGAAGAAAGTGATAAAAATGTAGGTGGTCAGATTGGTAGAAAAGGGGTGACACTTAAACGTAGTGATACACCTGATAAAACAATTAAGCTAGCATTTACACTGACAGCATGTCAAAAGTGTGGGGTTGATATTAGTAGCGTTGTTGCTAAACTCAAAGAGAGAAGACAATCTTTGGATATTGAGTTGTTCTCTATTAAAGAGAGTATTACAGAGTATCAGAGCTTTTCTAAGAAGTGTTCCGCGTGTGGTTATGAGAACCACAACACTAATGCTTTTAACCTTGCACCTAACATCAGTTATGGGGCGACACTCATAGCAATGGTATCGTATCTTAGTGTTTCACAGTTTATGTCTAATAAGCGTGTTGTAGCGCTCTTAAAGAACTTCTTTAATATCAAGATGTCAGAAGGAAGTATTACAAGCTTATTAGCTAAGGCTGCTAAGTACTCTGAAGTAGAGTTAGTAAAGATCAAGGCAATACTTGAGAAGGCATCTGTTATAGGTATCGATGAGACAGGGTGTAAGGTTGATGGAGTGAAACATTGGCATTGGACTTTTCAAAATGAGCATAACACCTTGATTGTAGCGGATAAGTCTCGTGGTACTAAGGTTATTACTAATACGTTTGAAAATGGTTTTAAAAATGCTTGTGTGGTTCATGACAATTATTCATCGTACAGTTCACTAGAAGCCTTTAGTGAGCAGTTGTGTTTAGCCCATAAGATGAGAGACTTGAACTATGCTATTGAGTGTGATGATACGAAGCTTATGAAAGGGATTAAGACCCTACTTAAAGAAGCAATAAAAGATGATAAAGAGAAATTAACATCGCAGCAGAGGGTAACACTCAAACAAGAGTATGACAACTCTCTTGAGTCTCTACTTACTATGCCTTATCTTGAAAAAAGTGAAACACATAAACAGATAAAGTCTTTGAAAAAAGCTAAAGAGAAGATATTTACCTTTTTACTCAATGAAAATATTCCACCTGATAACAATGGCAGTGAACGTGCTATCCGCAATGTCAAAGTCAAACAGAAAGTATCAGGTCAATTCAAATCACTCGCGGGTGCTCAAAACTATGCTGCGCTTAGGTCTATTATTGATACTTCTCGTAAAAGAGGCTTAAATGAATTTGAAGCGCTTGTTTCTGTGATGAAGGGGAATCCTCTCTTTTAGAGAGGGTGATTAGTTACTCCTTTTCTAGCAAATTGAACCCTCTGAACAAATCAGATGTTCTTGGAGGGTTCAATTAATTGTATGATTATATGAAGTTTGCCATTAAATTTTGATACTATGATAGTAAAACATTGTAGGTCATAGCACACCCTAGTCTAGGACAATTTATGTTGCACAAAAAGAGTAAGCTACAAGCTCAAAAAAGGGATCCTGATGTCTAAAGAAGAAAACAACCATTTCATTTTGACACTCATGGCAGTATTTACCATGCTTGTCATCATTATTGCTGGTCTAAAAGCAGCAAGCCCCCTTCTGACACCTCTCATTTTAGCACTCTTTCTGGCCACGCTATCTGCTTCGATCATCAACTTCTTTGTCATTAGAGGTACACCCCGTTTAGTGGCAAAGTTTGTGGTAATTCTCTTTGTCATCTTTTTCATCTTCGGCTTAGGCACTTTACTTACCGCTTCAGTTTCAGAATTTAGCATGAAACTTCCTGCCTATATCGCCAAACTAGACATCATGGTTGACCAACTCATCCTCTTTAGTG
>JAJRVE010000206.1 GCA_024277445.1 Campylobacterales bacterium | reverse complement strand
CCTACTGTAAAATAGTGCGAAATTATAACAAAAAAGAGTCACGCATGGCGAAACGCATCTTTATCACCGCAACCAACACCGACATTGGCAAGACCTACGTTACTACACGCTTACTTGAGCATTATGCTCAGCTTGGTCATAAGGTAGGTGTCATTAAGCCTATAGAGACGGGGGTAGAAGATGTTCCCATCGATGGTTCTAAGTTATTAACATTGATCAAAAAGCTCAACCCCGCCATGGCAGACATTACGATGCAAGATATCGTTCCCCTACAGTTTAGACTTCCTGCGGCACCTTACTGTGCTAACGATGCTAAAGATATTGACTTAACGCCAGTTGATATTGCTATTGAAAAATTAGAAAAGCTATGTGATGTGCTGATTATTGAAGGTGCGGGTGGGCTCTATGTTCCTATAGACAAAAACACGATGATTATTGATCTTATTGGTCGTTTTAAAGCGAAAGCTCTCCTTGTCTCACACTGTCGTCTGGGGTGTATCAATGACACCATCCTTTCCATAAACGCCTTAGAACAAAGAGGTTATAACTTCGAGTGGACACTTAACTGCCATCAAAGTGACAGCAGTTTTGAAGAGGTCTCCAAGCCCTATTTTCAAGACATTTATCCTGAGTTTACTGTTTTTAACAAAGACATTGAGAAAATAGCTTCGTCACTTTTGCTATAATCATATTAATAATTTAAGGAATGTGCATGAACCACCTCATACGTACGGATGACTTTAGTGTAGAAGAGATCGAAGCCCTACTACTTGATGCTGAAAAATTCTCTAAAGGTGGCTTTGATCGTATCTTGTCAGACAAGATCATCATCACCCTCTTTTTTGAAAATTCTACCCGTACTAAAAGCTCTTTTGAGATCGCAGCAAAACGCTTAGGTGCCGAGATGGTTCACCTTGATGTCGCAAAAAGCTCGACTAAAAAGGGAGAGACCCTTGTTGACACAGCTACTAACTTAGACGCGATGGGACCACATGCCATCATCGTACGCCACTCCAATGCAGGTGTGCCTAAGATACTCTCTAAGCATACCAAAGCTTCGATCATCAATGCTGGTGATGGTGCGCATGCCCACCCTACTCAAGCCTTACTCGACCTTTTTACCCTTAAACAGCATTTTGGTGAACTGAAAGGCAAACGTATCGCTATCGTAGGTGACATCAAGAACTCACGTGTGGCAAACTCTAACATCGAACTCTTAACACGCTTTGGACTCAAGGTCACCTTGGTCGCTCCACCTCAGTTTATGCCAGCGACTGACCTTCCACACACCTACCACATAGAAGATGTCATCGATGATGTCGATATCATCATGAGCCTTCGTACGCAGACAGAGCGCCACTCCCAACAGTCCTATGCTTCACTTAAAGACTATGCAAGTGACTTCTGCATCACCAAAGAACTTGTAGGTGATAGAGATCTTATTATCTTGCATCCTGGCCCTGTTCATCGTAACATTGACATCGATGATGCCTTGTTAGCTGATAAACGCTGTAAGGTACTAGAACAGGTCGCTAACGGTGTCTCCATGCGTATGGCCGTCCTTAAAAAACTCATAAATGATCAATAAAGTCTCTCGTCTCGCTGCAGAAGGAACGCCCTTTCTTCTCATCAGTGATTTTAGAGCAGACAAAGTACTTGTTTATACCGAACATGAGTTAAAAGATGAAGATATAGAATTTAGTTTTATTCCCAGCACTATACTCCAACCTGCTTCACTCATCAAAAATCCTCTAGAGTACCAAACCTATAAAATAGGGTTTGACAAGATCATTGAACATATCAAAATGGGTGAGACCTACCTATTAAACTACACCTGTTCTACCCCCATAGAGTGTTCGCTTTCGCTCCATGAGATCTATCAAAAAGCACATGCTAAGTTTAAGCTCCGCTATAAAGATGCCTTTGTCTGTTTTTCACCTGAGCGCTTCATTCAGATAGAAGGTAATACCATCGCAACCTACCCCATGAAAGGGACCATTAATGCCTCTCTTCCTGACGCTGAAATAAGTATCTTAAACAATGCAAAAGAGATGGCGGAACACGTTATGGTGGTTGATCTACTTCGTAATGATTTGGGTATCGTCGCACAAGATATCAAGGTCGAAAAGTTTCGCTACATCGACCACTTAAAGACAGGCCATAAGGAACTACTTCAGGTCTCATCCAAGATTACGGGCAAACTGCCTAGTGACTGGCGTAAGCACTTTGGAGATATCATCACTGCTCTTTTACCCGCAGGAAGCATTAGTGGTACGCCTAAGAAAAGTACACTTAGCATTATAGAAGCGGTCGAAGAGCATGATCGCGGCTTTTTTAGTGGGGTCTTTGGCTATTTTGATGGTCAAGATTTTGATAGTGCGGTGATGATACGTTTTATTGAGAACCATGATGGTAAACTTATCTATAAAAGTGGTGGGGGTATCACACTAGACAGTGTCTGTGAAGAGGAGTATCAAGAGATGCTCGACAAGATCTATATACCATAGCGTTGGCCTAAATATTTGACAACTCTATTTAACACTAATTATTGTAATATCTCTGCAGTTTACTACCCTAGGAACCTTTATGTGGCTCACCAAAAAATTTAATCAATGTCTTAATAGCAATCTCTCCTTTGATGACAAAGACTTTGACACACAACTTCGTCATAATGTTATCAACCTCACCGTCATGCTCGCCATATCGGGTCTTCTCTTTGGTCTGCTTAACAACTCACTAAGAGGTGATTACCTTGGTGCCTTAGTGAACATTATTGCGATTACGACACTTCTCGTCACGGTCTCTTTTTTGCGTTATAGTAAAGATAGTTTTGAAAAGATCATGAACATTTTGACCATTGAGTTCATCATATTCTTCAACCTCTTACTTGCTATCTCTGATCCATCATCCCTTAAACACATTTGGCTGGTCACCTTCCCCGCACTCATCTTTTTTTACAAAGGGACTGCCCAGTGGTTAAACTGGGTTGGTATATTTATCGCCACCCTGTTTTTGACCAAAGTACAGCCATTTTATGCTATCCACTACTCATATGCAGAGATCATCTACCTCTCCGTCGTCATCCTCACTATGACTGTCATTATCTATTTCTATAAAAACCGTATCGATCTTGGTAACTCCTTAATTGTTGAACAAAAAGAGGAACTTGAGAGCTTGACAAAAGAGCTAGAAGACAAGGTCAATGCAAAGACGAAAGAGCTAAAAGAGCTCAACCAAAGTCTTGCCCAAAAAGTAGAAGAAAAAGCAAAAGAGCTCATACAAAAAGATGCCCTCATTTTGGCACAGTCACGCCAAGCGGCTATGGGTGAGATGATCAGTATGATCGCCCACCAGTGGCGTCAACCACTCTCAACCATCACCTTGCAGATCTCCAACATCAAGATCAACTCCATGCTCGGTAAGCAGTCTGTTGAAGAGACCAATGATGCGCTTGAACATATCTCTAGTACCATCATCTACCTCTCAGAGACCATTGATGATTTCCAAAGCTTTTTTAAACCCAACAAGCAACAAGAACTCAAAAACATCTGTGAACTTGTCGAGCGTGGCACTAACTTTGCCAAACCTCGTCTAAGTGTTGCCAACATCGAACTGCTATACACCTGTAACAAACAGATCCAGATCATGACCTACCCCAACGAGTTTGCCCAAGTCATCATCAGCATCATCAACAATGCCATTGATGTTTTGCTAGAACGTCACATAGAGAAGCCAACCATTAGAGTTAGTATAGTCCTTAACAGTGACACGGTTGAGATTACCATAGGTGACAATGCTGGGGGCATCGATATGCAAGACAGTACCAAGATATTTGAACCTTACTTTAGTACAAAAGGTAAGAACGGTACAGGTCTAGGACTCTATATGAGTAAACGGATTATTGAGAGTGAGTTAGGTGGGCAGTTAAAAGTGGCGAACAACCATGAAGGAGCAGAATTCAGCTTAATGATTCCGCTGACAAAAGAGGCTGTTACTTCTTAGCCAAGAGAAGCTTCGAGCTGGGTATTGACCGCTTTACAAAACAGTTCAAACGACGGTAACACTAAGGTCTGTTCTCGCTGTTTTGTACCCCACATCGGTTCAGGGAAAAAGCTATCTTCTTTAAACCGCGCCATGATGTGCCAATGCACCAGTGGTACGTAGTTTCCAAATGAAGCGATGTTTATTTTAGTAGGTTGGTAGTAGAAGAGCATCTCTTTTTCGATAATATCTAGGGCTGTAAATATAGCACTTTTTTCAGCTAAACTGCACTCACTAAACTCTCGTCGTTCTACTTGGGTAAAGACTTTCAGCCAAGGGATTTCACTCTCTTCGACCTCAATACGGATCACTTCATTAGCAAACATCTTAATGCGGTCTGTCCTCTTTACGACGACGTTTATGACGACGATTCTTCTCACCTTGACGTCGCTCAGAACGGTGTTCTCGTCTGTCTGTTAGCTTACTCTCATGTTTGAGTTGGTTTGCCTTACGGCGACCTCTATCCACACGACGATTTTTCATGCCTACACGTCTTTTTTCACTACGACGATCATTTTTACCGCTGTATGGATTACGAAATTTCAACCATAAAAAAACAACGACTAAGGCACCAAAAATAAGCCCAAGGGTCTGCTTGTCAAGTTCCATGTAACACCTTATGTTTATCTAATCTTTTGACCCTGTTAGCTGGAGTCATAGTAATATTTATTATAAATGTATTTTAACAGAAATTATATAAATTGATGATTTTGTGCAGGCGGTGCCTACACGAATTACGCCAATTCTAATCATAAGTGCAATTTTTTTGAAAGAGGTTGAAAGAGCGGGTTAACAGTATATCTGCTAATCTTTATTCGACCAAAAAGAAAGAAGT
>JAJRVE010000205.1 GCA_024277445.1 Campylobacterales bacterium | reverse complement strand
TGTAGCTTTTTAGTGGCTTTGATAAGCTCTGTGTCAGCTGCTGCCATGTAACCAAAACGCCATCCTGTCATCGCTACGGACTTACTAAGACCATTAATGGTGATGGTACGCTTATACATGTCTTCACTTACTGCAGCAGCAGATGTAAAGGTACCTTCATAGACAAGTTTCTCATACATCTCATCACTCGCTACTAAGATGTCAGTACCTTCAAGAACCTTACCAATAGCAATAAGTTCTTCTTTAGAATAGACAGCACCTGTAGGGTTTGATGGTGTAGTAAGGATCAACATCTTAGTCTTAGGTGTGATCGCTGCTGTAAGCTGTGCTGGTGTGATCTTAAAGCCACTTTCGTCATCAGTGTCTATCTCTACTGGAACACCACCACTATAAAGAACTAACTCAGGGTAGGTTACCCAGTATGGAGCAGGGATGATCACTTCATCACCATCTTCGATAGTTGCTTGCATGAGGTTAAAGAGTGAGTGCTTAGCACCATTGTTGACGATGATCTGGTTAGCAGCGTAGGTTAGGTTGTTATCACGCTTGAGTTTGTTAGCGACAGCCTCTTTAAGTGCTGGGATACCATCTACAGCTGTGTACTTTGTGAAGTCATCATTAATTGCTTTAATTGCGGTATCTTTAATGACCTGTGGTGTACCAAAGTCTGGTTCACCTGCTGAGAAACTAATAACATCTTTACCCTGTGCACGTAACTCTTGCGCGAGGGTGGTCACAGCGATTGTGATCGATTCTGAAAGTGTATTAATACGTTTAGTCAACATTAGTAGTTCCTTAGAGCAAATTTGTGGCGAAATTATAGCATTTTTTGGTGATGTTTCTCTTACTTTTTGCGATAATAAATGCGCATTATAAGCAAGCCAAATGATATAGCTCTATTTTGGATCAAAATATCGTTTGATAAGGTTAACTGTGTTGGGAAATATCTGGTAGAAAAAAGGCACTCAAAACGCAGTGACTACGTTTTGATCGCTTTAAGGAATGATTCGTAAATCTGCTCAAGTTTAAGGTCTTCATCGAGAATCTCGCCATTATCTTTCATCATGACATGTTCTAAGACGGCAACACGTTTGAGTAGGTACTCAAAGAGCTCTTTGTTAATGTCAGGCAGTTTGTTGTGACTGAACTGATCTTTATCACGACCTTTTTCGATGACGTGCGCTGGAATACCAATTGCCGTTGAGCCATCTGGCACTTCACGAACTACAACTGAGTTGGCACCGACTTTTGCCTCTTCTCCAATAACGATGTTTCCAAGTACCTTAGCACCCGCACCAATAACCGCGCCACGACGTACAGTAGGATGACGTTTGCCTTCAACAAGACTAACACCACCAAGTGTCACACCCTGATAGATGATGACATCTTCTTCGATGATCGCTGTCTCACCGATAACAACACCAAAACCATGATCAATAAAGACACGGCGTCCAATACGTGCAGCAGGGTGGATGTCGATGTTCGTGAAGATCTGGTTAATACCCATTAACATACGAGCCGTACCTTTAAAGTTAGCACGGTGTAGACGATGTGCTATTCGGTACCATGCAACTGCCCAAACACCTGGATAGTTGAAAAGAAACTCACATTTACGGTGAATAGCAGGATCGTTTCGGTATACGTTTACAAAATCTTCTTTTATTTCAGAAAAAACACCCAAAGTGTTGCCTTGTATTAGTTTGGTCTATCTATATGTGGTAATAAATCAGTTAGTTGTTCGTAAATATCCATTTTGATATAGATATAGTTCTAGTTTTTGAAGTGTATCGTTTTTTTCTTCTTCTGTGCTAAACACACTATTTGCCAAATTATTTTTAAGTTGGATTAATATTTGTGACTTGTCATAGCCAATATCGTCCAAAATATCCAAGATGTTTTGTGACTCTTCGATGTCATGGAGTTCATAACCATCCTCAGTGACTTCGATACTACACTCATTAGGATGAGTAAAGAGATTATGGTTCATCCCTAAGGTCTCTTGGTAAGCACCTACATTAAAAAAGGCTAAGAAATACTCCTCTTCATCAAGATCAATGTCATGTAAATAGAGTGGGGCATTAGGATCGAACTGTATCTCGCCGTCACTGTCACAGGTAATGTCCCAGAGTGAGGCTGCACGGATAGCAGGTTCATCTAACTTGTTGAGTGGCATCACGGGAAAGTGCTGTTGCAGTCCCCAATAGTCCGGCATACTTTGAAAGATGGAACTGTTTATGAGGTAACGCTCTTGCAAACGCTCCTGCAGACGAGTTAGCTCTAGGGTAGGTGTCCCCTTCATCATACGAAGCGACTTCTTAATGATCTGATGCACCAATATCTCTGCGTTGGAACGATCTTGCAGATTTATGTAACCAAGATCAAAGAGTGTAAAGAGTGACTCCAAATGATCAAGTGCATCGTGCATATACTCGATACAAGTTTCATGTGTGAGTAGGGCGTTTAGCTCACGTAACTCTTCGATGAGAGGGGGATTACTCGCTGCAAAGTCGAGTGAACGCTCCTGGTAATCTTGAGAGAAAAGTTCAAGTACAGGTGTGATCAAGACAGCATGCGAGGCGACGATAAAACTCCCCGACTCGGTAAAGATGTTCGGGTGCTCAACCTCTTTGGCGTTCATGATCTCTCGTAAAACATAGACGACATCATTCGCAAACTCGGTGAGTGAATAGTTACGCAAACGATGATGTTCTGTTTGGGCATATTCAACAGCAAGTCCGCCACCAATATTAATCGCACTTAGACCATCTGCACCCATACGTTTAAGTTCGGCATAGATATTTCCTGCTTCACGAAGTGCTTTTTTAAGAGGCGATATCTCTTCCATCTGAGAGCCAATATGAAAATGGAT
>JAJRVE010000204.1 GCA_024277445.1 Campylobacterales bacterium | reverse complement strand
TCCCTTCACAGGAGTTATGGAGAACAGTTAAAAGTTTAGATAGATCAAAGGTCTAGCCTACAAGTTTAGGCGAGATGATCTTTTGTATGGTCTTTGAGATGGTATTGAGATCTTCGCCTGTAATGGCCTTGGTAGCTGGTGCAGCACCCTGACCGATATTTGGCGTGTTGGTGTGAACAGTGATGCGAATGTTTTCTACATCATCAACCCGTCTGAGTGCGGTGATAAAAGGGGTTCGAAGTGGGATCTTCTCGACCTCTAGGGTAATACCAGTAATGATCATGTTGCTATCGCTTGTAAGATGTAGCCGATACCTAGACCGGCGAAAGTACCTATCATGTAGCCCATAATGGCCATTAAGACAGCGATGCCAATGAGTGAACGATGGTAAGCAGCTGCTAAGATAGGAGCAGAAGCAACACCGCCGATGTTAGCTAAAGAGGCGACTCCGATGCTGAAAAGGTCAAGCTTGAAGAGTTTAGCAACTACCACCATGATGGCAGCATGTAAGATCAAGATCAGCAGACCGACACCCAAGTAGAGAGGGACTTCACTAAACCCACGAAGATGGGCCTGCGAACCAATAAGGGCGATTAAGAACATCAACATAGCACTTGAAAGTGCTGGCGAACCAATGACCTTTTTAAGTGGTGTTCGTGAACCCACAAGACCAAACAAGGTGGCGAAAAGAACACTCCAAGTTGTTTGTGAAAGCCCACTGAGCAGAGAGGCTAAGGTGTTGCTGAGGTAGGCAATAGCTATAGAAAGTGCAAAGAGAAGCAGAAGCGAAAAAGGTTTGACCTTCTGTTTTGTCTGCTCTTCTTCATCAATCGTCTTAAAGCGAAGTGGTGCCTTTGTCCAACGGTTAAAGGTCGGTGCAAAGGCAACTAAAAAGAGGAGGGTCATCACCCAGAGAGTATAGTCAATGGAGTCAACGATCAGTGCGTAGCCCATCAACTCCTCTTTAACATCAAGCGCACCTGCTACTGCGAGCATATTGGCGGTGCCCCCTGTCCAACTTCCGGCTAAGGTTGCAAAGACTCCTGCTGCGTCACTGTTGAGAGAAAAGAGCCAAAATAGAGCAACAAAAGCGAATGAGAGTGAGAGTACAGAGGCGACATAGGCGATGATGAGTGAACGTCCAAGTCCAACAAAGGCTTTAAGGTCGATCTGTAGAAGCATGACAAAAAGCATGGCAGGAAGCAGAACAGTTTTGACGGATTTATAGCTGTTATGGATGCTCTCATTTTCTTGCCAAAGACCGAGTTGTGCGAACACCATGGCAGTAGCATAGATGATGACAACACTAGGAAGATAGGTGAAAAGTTTATGGCGACTGACTTTTTCTAGCGTAGCAATAAGCGCTGAAAAGAGAGCTACACTGAGAAGATAAAAAAGTGGAGAGCTTATCATCTGCAGGGTGCTTTTTTGAGGTTAGGAACTTTGTTGTAGATGCTCTGCATAAAAGGTTCACCGGGGTCCTCTTTTTCGGTACGATAGGTAGCGTCTTTTTCAAGCCAAAGCGGTGTCTTTTCCATACA
This sequence comes from Campylobacterales bacterium, assembly GCA_024277445.1. GTDB lineage: Bacteria > Campylobacterota > Campylobacteria > Campylobacterales > Sulfurimonadaceae > Sulfonitrofixus. The sequence continues at coordinate 5,040 of JAJRVE010000204.1, read as the reverse complement.
GCGATAATCAGAGTGTGGGATAAGGTATTTAAGCGTTGGGTATTTCGCTTTTAGGTAGTTAATGAGATCAACATTGGCCTGTAGCTGTTTATCACTCAGTGTGCCTAGTTTTCCTACGTTTTCTATACCGATGCTGTTGTAGTTGAGACCGATGACATGACGACCCATCCAGTTGTCAGGCATGAGCTGGTAGATGGTGCCATTGGTGTCGATGAGGTAGGCAACAGAGACATTAGGCGTAGCATGCTTACTTGAGATGTCAGAACGACTAGAGGGAAGTTCTTCGTTGTTAAAGGCTTCAAAAGAGCCTTGTAGTGTTGGTATGGCAGTGTAATGCACTACGATGACTTTAGGGATGATGGTAATATCTTGGGGTGAGAGGCCGTAATGGGTCTGAATGTACTCTAGTGTCAGCGCTTTACGGTGTTCACTGAAGTCGATCGGTTTTTGAACGATCTCAAGGGCATGGAGGATGTTGGTGATGATGAGTAGAAAAAGGATGGTTTTTATCATAAAGTAATTATATAGAGTCAAACCAATAAAGAGATTAGCCTTAGAGTAGGAGTGAACCTTATCTTAATTGTTCATAACTTATAATCGTGCATATTTTTGAGGACAGAGCATGGCAAAATACATTATTTTAGACACAGAAACAACAGGTGCAAGTGAGAACGACAGGGTAATTCAACTCGGTTATATCGTATTGGGGGCAAAAGAGGTAGAGGTCTATAACGAACTCTGTTCGAGTGAAGTGCCTATTGGTGTGGGTGCGATGGAAGTCCACAACATCACGCCAGACATGATCGAAGGCAAACCAGTATGTACCGAGCTACCTGCTTTTAAGCGTCTTTTGGAACTAAATACACCTGAAAACTATATGATCATTCATAACGCTCCTTTTGACATCGGTATGTTAGAAAAAGAGGGCTTTGCGCTGAACATGAAGCTCATTGACACCCTGCGTGTAGCCAAGCATGTCTTTCCTGACTCAGACTATCATCGTCTGCAGTACTTTCGTTACTCGTTAGAGCTTTATAAAGAAGAGGAAGCTGAAGCGGCTAAGTTAGGCATAGAGTTAAAAGCGCATGACGCTTTAGGTGATGTGCTCTTTTTAAAACTACTCTTGTCAAAGTTACGCCAAGCGGTTAAAGAGCAGTTCCCAAATGAAAACGATGTGGAAAAGATGGTGCAGTTAACCCAAGAACCTGTGTTCATCACAAAGCCGATGCGTTTTGGAAAACATAAGGGCAAAACCATCCAAGAGCTGGCACATGAAGATGCGGGTTATCTTAAGTGGATGGTAGAAAACATGCAAAACCTTGATGAAGATACTAAGTACACCATCAAAAAAGTTTTATCAGGCGAGTAGTTCTCAGTGGTGTAGTGAGCCACTTGAAGATTTGTTGCCATCTGCCATAGAAGTGTATAGATCGTACAGTAGGTAACTAATAAAGGTTAAGACGACAAGAACTAAAACAATTCCAAGACCGACACCTACGATATTGCTGGCATTAGTACTAAAAAAGAGCAGTAGACTCCCAATTGAAATTATCAATAAAATAGTAAGTAAGAGTAGACCTAAGTTGTTCATGGGTTGCTTCATGATGAGCTCCTTTTAAATATATTAGAAGAAGTTTATAGATAAATAATGTGAAAATAGTGTGAAACGTAAAAACCCCTTTAGGGTACCTCTAAAAACCCTAGTTATCCTCAGCACTAGAGAGGAGTTCACAATCAAGGCGACCTTTTGCACCCGAGGGCATTTCCTTTGGTCAAGCCCTAGCTATAGCTAAGGCAAGAAAGGGCAACGCCGAGTGTGGATTCCTCTCTAGTGCCCGAAGGGAGGGATAAAAAGAGCGACCTCGCAAAGAATTTTCTATCACCATAGCTATGGCTATGACTCAAGAAAAGTTCTTCACGATCTCATCTCTTTTTCTTCCCTCTGAGGATGACTAGGGTTTTTAGAGGTGCCCTTTAATAAAACTTGTGATTTCAAGAGAGAAAAACTTCTTATCCCAAAAAGACTATAATTACTTTATGAATTTCGAGACATTAAAAAACAGTAAAATTATATTATTTGGCAAAAGTCGCGCTTTGAGTGGAGATGAGTTTGTCAAACAACTCAACAACCAAGGCATTAGCTTGGCTTCGGATGTCTCTGAAGGTGTCTCAGTCATTGTAGAAGGTCGCATGATTAATCCCGTAGAACAGGATAGACTTGATGAGCTTTATGCGAGTAAAATCGCGCCGATGATAGAGATAGAACCCTTAGAGCGATGGCTCTGTTCACAGATAGAGAGTGATAGTCTGTTGATGAGCCTTAAACTTAGTGGTGACAGTGAACGTCTAATGGGCTACTTGCAAAATCCTTTTATCGACAACGCACTTTTTTTACGCCTTCTAAACCTCTATGATTGGGGTGGTGAAGGCTTTTTTGATAATGATGAAAACAGAGATATTACCGCAGCACTGATCAGTCGTTTTTACGAAAACATAGAACGTAACCATAATGTTCAGTACGCGAACATGGGAATTATGCACTTACTTAACCAGAGTGATAATGACGAGTTGACAGAGACTATTGCTCTTCTAGCACCACTACAAACTGCGCTCAAAGTGGGGTGTGACAACTCAACGCAGAAGATACTCAACGCAATAGCACTACACCCAAATACCTCAGTAAGAGTTTTAAAACAGTGGTTGAAAAAAGGTAATGACGATATTCAGATGCTTATTGCGATGCGTGAAGACCTGAGTCTACAACTGCAGGAGTATCTACTTAACCTCAAAAAACCCATTATTAATGAAGTGCTGTCACTGAACCACACGCTTAAACATGAGGTCGCTTTGATCTTGTTAGAAGAATTTCCAGAAAATATTGCGAAGCAGATTGTTTTAGATGAGGTTCTTTTTGAACAGCTTGAAGATAAGTACGCGGAAGCCTTAGCTGAAAACACCAACTTGACCTTAGCCATGCAAAAGCTTCTTGTCAAAAGAGGAGAAGCTGTTCAGGTTATTTTGGCAAGTAACAAGGCCTTAGAGATGGAAGTGTTTGAGCAGCTATTATCGCTGAATAATCCTAAGGTGACTAAAAGCTTGATCCATAATGAGAAGATGGACAGTAATAGACTGCTGCAGTTATATGAAGAAGCACCTGAGCTTTATGGAGTTGAGATCGCGGGAAACAGTAAAACGGATGTTAGCGTTTTACAAAAGCTCTCGACTTCTAGTGATGTTGAGGTCTTGTTGGCATTAGCACGTAATGAGTCAACGCCAGTAGACTTGCTCTATCAGTTTCAGTTGGATTCACGTCTAGCCAGAGCAGTGAAAGAGAATGCTAGTTTTGGTAGACATATACAGCGAGATAACATAGGATGGGACGTTTAGATAATGATTAATGTTAAATTTTTAATGTTGAATGAAATAATGAAAGTGAGCAATAATGAAAGCTAATGAGTTAAGTACCTCTATTACAGCAATGGTTGAAGCACAAATACCGACCTTTATCTGGGGACCTCCTGGAATTGGTAAATCTTCGGTGGTGAAGCAGGTCGCTACGGCAAATAACTTGGCCTTTATTGACCTGCGTTTGGCTTTGATGGATCCGACAGACTTAAAAGGGATTCCTTTTTATGACAAAGAGCAGCATCAAGCACTCTGGGCACCTCCTTCGTTTTTACCACGAGAGGGTGAGGGGATCCTGTTTTTAGATGAACTTAACTCGGCGCCACCTGCGGTGCAAGCTTCTGCTTATCAGCTTATTTTAGACCGTAAAGTAGGGGAGTATGAACTTCCTGATGGTTGGGCTATTGTGGCGGCAGGTAACCGTGAAGGCGATCGTGGTGTGGTTTATCGTATGCCATCACCGCTAGCAAACCGTTTTGTGCATCTTGACATGGAAGTGAGCGTTGAGGACTGGCGTGACTGGGCTTTTAAAGCGGGTCTAGACGAACGTGTCATTGCTTACATCGGGTATAAAAGTGAAGATCTTTTTAGCTTTGATCCGACTAAAAACGAGAAGAGTTTTGCTACACCTCGCTCTTGGGAGTTCGTGAGTTCGTTACTTAAAAGCAGTATGAACGACAAACTTTTGATGGAAACGATTAGCGGTGCTATTAGTAAAGAGCGTGCGGTTAACTTCTTGAGTTTTGCGAAGGTGATGCATAAACTGCCTGACATCGAAGCGATCTTGAGCAGTGGAAATGGAGCATACCCTGAAGAGATCGATGTCTTGCATGCGCTTGCTACGGGGATGGTGATGGCAATTCGTCAAGATCATAGCCGTGATCGCATGGATAATCTTCTAACCTATACGCTTGGACTTCAGAGTGAGTTCGCTGTTATGATCGTGCAAGACCTCCAACGCGCTGGCTTTACCATGGAAGAACAACCTGCCTTCTCAAAATGGGTCGGTAAGTTTGCCTACTTGCTTGCCTAATGACTAAACTGCTCAAACAAAAAGTTTCTGAGTCAAAAGCGAAACTTCTTGTGGATTACCCTTATTTTGGGACATTGGCTTCACGCTTAGAACTCAAACAAAATGAGAACATCCAAGCCTATCTGAGTGATGGTGTCCGTTTTGAGTATAACGATGAGTACCTCTTAGACCTTTCACAAGAGGAGCTCTCTTTCGCCCTTGCTAACGGTGCTATGCACGCTGCCTTAGCCTATGAAAATCGTCAAAATGGACGGATGTCATGGTTATGGCAGTTGGCAACCGACTATGCTATTAACACCATGTTGGTCGCCAATGGTCTAGAAGCACCTATGGAAGTGGTGGTTGAGTCTCGTTTTGAGGGGATGTACGCTGAAGAGATCTACGCTATCTTAAAAGATGAGATCCAAAACGAAGAGTTCAATGACGATGAGTCTAATGAGACGGGCTTTAACGAAGAGAACAAAAAGAGCCAAGAACAACTTCACGATGCAGAAGGTGACCACGACCCTGACAACAAACGTGAGCAGATGCAGGTAGAAAATGAGTACCAAAAACAAGAGATCATGGCGCAAGAGGAGATGTTTGAGCAGTTTGCTAATGAT
>JAJRVE010000203.1 GCA_024277445.1 Campylobacterales bacterium | reverse complement strand
AAGGCACGTTTCGACACACCGGGCAAAGATAGCTATAAGTTCTCTGACACCGGTGCTAAGGTCGTGGTGACCTCTCCTAACAAAACAACCTACTTCTCTAACAAACAGCAGTCGTTTGAAGAGATCGTTGCGATGTTTGGTGATGTGGACTTGGTATTAGTCGAAGGGCTTAAGAACCTCCCTCTTCCACGTATTAGTATCTTTCGTAACAAAATAGACGAAGATTACTTTCCTTATATGAATGCTCTCGCCATCGATGACAGTATAGATCTTGAAAACTATACTGGCCTTCCAAATGACGTAAGTGTTTTAGACTTAAACAATGAAGATGACGTCATAACGTGGATCTTAAACAATGCAAAGGTAGTGTAATGAAAGAGATATTAAACGCCATAGAACGCGCAGCGATCCGTATTAAAGATGAGATCGACACAAAAGACATCGGGTACTCACAACAGCAAAATGCGACAGGTGATACCCAGCTTCAACTTGACATTAAGTGTGACTTGGTCTGTGAAGAGGAGTTCTCTAAGGCGGAGACCATTAACACCATCGTGAGTGAAGAACAAGATCATAAAGTTGTGATGCGTGAAGATGCACAGTACTTTGTGGCCTTTGATCCTATTGATGGTTCGTCACTGATCGATGTGAATCTAAGCGTTGGTTCTATCTTTGGTATCTATGATGGCTCTTTTGAAGTAGACAAACTTGTAGCAGCATGTTACGTTGTTTATGGCCCACGCACGGAACTTGTTTTTGCTCACGATGGCGAGGTCAAGTTCTACCTCCTTCAAAATGGTGCCTTTGAGTTTGTTAAAAACATCACGCTTAATGAAAAAGGGAAGTTGATGGCACCAGGTGGGACCCAACAGAACTGGCCAGCACACCATAAAGCGATGATCGATAACTTCTTTCAAGAGGGTTATCGTCTACGTTACTCGGGCGGTATGGTTCCTGACCTTCACCAGATCTTGCTTAAAGGCGGTGGACTCTTTTCGTATCCATCGACGTCTGACAAGCCAGAGGGTAAACTTCGTATGCTGTATGAAGCACTTCCTTTTGCTTTTATCTTTAAGATGGCAGGTGGTGATCAGACCAGCGCTACTGAAGATCTATTGACGCTTAATGCCAAACATATCCATGACACAACGCCTTGTTTCTTTGGATCAAAATACGAGATAGCAAGAGTCAAAGATGTCTACGCAAGAAGTTAGCGTCTATGAGGTCAAGCTTGACGCTACACTCAAAAGTATGCAGCAGTGTCAAGTAGAAAAAGGCCATAAAAGCTGCAGTCTATGTGAGTTCTACATCGGCTGTGAGACACGTAGAGCTTACGTTCAAGCAGTATACGACTCCATGTCCAAGGGTGAAACCGGCGGATTTGAGTTCTAAATAAAAAAGTCAAATAATTACAGAGAGAGAAATATGAGCAACTATTACACAACCCCAATCTACTACGTTAACGGTGAAGCACACATCGGTCATGCCTACACAACATTTATAACAGACATGTTGGCGCGTTACTCACGTCTTAAAGGTGAAGAGACTTACTTCTTGACGGGTACAGATGAACACGGTCAGAAGATCGAAGAGTCAGCAGCTAAGGCAGGTAAACCAACACAAGCCTTTGCAGACGAGATCTCTGCAACCTTTAAAAACCTTTGGGATGAGTTCGAGATCTCTTACAATCAGTTTATTCGTACAACAGACGCTGAACATAAGGTAGGCGTACAACACGCCTTTAAGAAGATGTTTGACAAGGGTGACATCTATAAGGGTGAGTATGAGGGGAACTACTGTGTCAGTTGTGAGACCTTCTTCCCTGAGTCTCAACTCATCGATGGTGAGTTCTGTCCAGACTGTGGTCGTACGACTAACACGGTTAAAGAGGAGAGCTACTTTTTCAAACTCTCTGAGTATGAGCAGAAGCTTTTGGATTACTATGAGGCGAACCCTGACTTCATCTTGCCAAAGTCACGTCGTAACGAGGTCATAAACTTTGTTAAAGGCGGACTACACGATCTCTCTGTAACACGTACCTCATTTACTTGGGGCGTGCCACTTCCAGCGTCGATGAACGATGATAAGCACGTTATGTATGTCTGGTTAGACGCCCTACTCAACTATATTACGGCGCTTGGTTATGGACGTGATGATGCTAAGATGGAGCTATGGCCTGCACAGATGCACCTTGTGGGTAAAGATATCTTACGTTTTCATGCTATCTACTGGCCAGCATTTTTGATGAGCCTTGATCTTCCTCTTCCTAAGCACATTGCTGCGCATGGTTGGTGGACACGTGATGGTGAAAAGATGAGTAAGTCAAAAGGTAACGTGGTCTCTCCTAAAGAGGTTTCCGACCTTTATGGTGTGGAAAATCTTCGTTACTTTATGATGCGTGAGGTTCCCTTTGGACAAGATGGTGACTTCTCTCAAAGAGCTTTCATCGACCGTATTAACTCTGATCTCTCTAACGATCTTGGAAACCTGCTTAACCGTATCATCGGTATGAGTGGTAAGTACAGTGACTTTGTTATCGACTCTGTTGATGTTGAGAAGTATCACAGTGCCGAACTTGAAGAGATGTACGCAACACTTGACGTTGTTGAGCGACACCTTGATGAAGTACAGACACACCGTTTCTTAGAAGAGCTATGGAGAGTCTTTACCGTTGGTAATAAAGCCATCGAAGCACATGCACCATGGGTGAAGATGAAAGAAGGTAAAACTGACGAAGCATTGGCAACAGTGGCACTTGTGGCAAACGTGTTGGCTAAAGCATCTCTTTTACTACACCCGTTTATGCCAAAGACAACCAACATCATCGCAGATACGCTTGGTTTTGAGATCAACACAGCAAGTTATAACGCCCTACTCAAAGAGAAGAAATTGCTTGACACCTTTACCATCAAAAAGATCGGACCACTCTTCCCTCGTGTGGATGAACCGCTAATGGAAGAAGCACCAAAAGCGATGATGGAACCAGAACCAAAGGCTGAGAAAAAAGCCAAAGAGAGTAAAAAAGCTGCACCTTCTAAGGAAGATGCAGCAGGACTGATTACCTTTGATGAGTTTTTTAACACAACTTTGAAGATCGGTACGGTTGTTGAAGCCGAAGAGGTTCCAAAGAGTAAAAAACTGCTTAAACTACAGGTAGATCTTGGTGAAGATGAACTTCGTCAGATCGTTGCCGGGATTAAAGACTACTACTCTGCTGAAGAGCTTGTTGGCACACAGGTCTGTGTGGTTGCTAACCTCAAACCGGCAAAACTAATGGGCATCTTGTCTGCTGGTATGCTGCTTGCGGCTAAAGATGAAGATGGCCTCTGCCTTGTTCGTCCTGAGAAACCACGTCAAGTAGGTTCAACTATTGGCTAATTGTAGCTAGAGGCGACAGACAGTGCGCCTCGAAAATCTTCTCGCCCTCACCCAGGGAACCTTACAAAACCAACCCTTTGTCACCCGCTTTGAGGGTATCAGCTTTGATGCCAAAAAAGTGAAGCGTGGCAACCTCTTCATCGCTTTTAATACCCGTGATATTGATGAAGCCATCTTGCATGGTGCTTATGGGATCATCTTTGACGAACCGACACAGATTGCTGACAATGAGATTGCTTGGATAAAAGTAAACGATGTTGATGACGCCTTGATGCGACTTCTACGCTTTCATCTCATCGAAAAAGAGCTTGATGTTTATGAAACAGATCGCATCACCATTAAACTAGCACAACAGATCATGACTGACAGTAACTTCCTAGTGCTAGGTGACTCCATAAAAGATGACTTTATGAAGTTATGGGAGGTTAGCGAGAAGGCTAAGATACTCTATTCGCCTAAACTAATCGACAGAGACACCTTTGTCACTTCAAAGACCCTACCAACGGCATATAAAGATGAGATAACGGTTGTTGAACAGACACTGTTTGAGACTTCATTCATCTTTAACGACATCTTTTATGAACGACAACTGCTTTCACCATTTTTCATCTCTTATCTTGAACGTTTACTCAACTTTTACAAGATGAATGAGATCAATTATCGCATCCGTACCTTTACCCCTATCAACAACTTTGAAGCGGTCTTTACGAACAAAGAACTCTCTGTTAAAGAGTTTGGTGCAAGTGATCGTGTTTTGATCTTTGAGCCCGACTTTGAGCTTATTCCTTCACAGATCTCCTACTTGAACCGTCAAGCAAAATGGGCGAGGATCATCTACCTGCTTCCAAAAGCAAAAGCGGTTCCTTTTGAAAACGTAGAGGGTATCTTTACCTATGAGTCTCAAGAAGAGATCATCAGGCTTTTACAAGAGAACAGTTTTCACTATGCCTTGATCGCAGAACAGGACAAAACACTACTCGAACATGAGACACTCCAAAAAGCGACAGCCCAGTTGTCGCTATTTTAACCAAGGATATGAGATGAAACGAAGAGACTTTTTAACTGCAGCAGCAGCGACAACAGCCGCAGGACTCTTAGCCGGCTGTAACGACTCAAACCGTCAAGCCATAGACTACTCTAAGCATCCTGACAAAAAAGGTATCGCCGACAAGGGTGTTAATGTCAACTATAACAAAAAAGTGAAGATCAATCTTGCCACCTCATGGCCTGCGCACTTTCCCATAATGGGAACAGGTGTTGACGAATTTGCTGCTAATGTCAAAAGAGCAAGTGGTGGTTCACTCGACATCAAGATACACGCTAAAAACACGCTTATCCCTGCTCTGGCTGTTTTTGACGCGACAAGTTCAGGACAGATAGACGCCTTTCATTCTGGACCTTACTACTGGAAAGGTAAGAACTCCGCTTTTTCGCTTTTTAGTGGCATCCCTTTTGGTCTAACTGCTGAAGAGATCAACTCGTGGATGATCTATGGCAACGGTATGGCACTCTGGCGTAAACTCTACGCTAAGTACAACCTCTATCCGCTTCTTGGTGGTAACACTAACATACAGATGGGTGGATGGTTTCGTAAGCCGATCAACTCCTTAGAAGATATGAAGGGTCTGAAGATGCGTATCCCTGGTTTGGGTGGTGAGACCTTTGCCAAACTTGGTGTTAACCCTATCTTACTACCTGCAGGAGAGATCTATACCTCTTTAGAGCGTGGTGTTATCGACGCGACTGAATGGGTTGGACCTGCTCTTGACATGAAGATGGGCTTTTATAAAGTCGCACCCTACTACTACTCAGGTTGGCATGAACCAGGAAGTATCTTAGAGCTTACCTTTAACCAGCAGTTTTGGAAAAAACTAGGTAGTGAACATCAAGCCATTATTGAGATGGCATCTTCGCAGATGAATGCTAATATGACCAGTCAGTTTCATTATGAAAACACCAAGACCTTAGCGCTCTTAAAAGAGAAAGGGATCAAGATATATAACTTCCCAGATGATGTGAATGCCGCAGGTAAAAAAGCAGTACAAGAGGTCCTCGTCGATCTCGGTGGTAAAAACAGAGACTTTAAAGAGGTTTCTGATGATATTCAAAGCTTCTTGAAACAGTCACAAGACTACTCGCGTGCCAGCTTACATCACTTTTTAGATATCCGTGAGGGAACAACGATCTAGTGTAAATAAGTTTGTTTTTGTCGCCAAAAGCAACAAAGCAGATGCTATAATAACGTACTTAAAATAATCGAGACACTATGCGCTACTTAACTCTACTTTTCCCTTTTCTTCTTTCTGCTCAATATGTTACTTTGGTTGACAAGAACACACAACAACCGCTTGCAAAAGCCCAGTTTATTCAAAACCATAAGATGACCTACAGTGATGTTAATGGTTCAGTGATCTTTGAACCTAGTAAGACAAAGCAAATACATGTCAAGGCTTACGGTTATCGTCCTTTTAGCTGGGATGTGAACAGTAGTGCTACTACCTTAGCTTTGGAACCTATCAAAGTCAAGGGTATATACCTCTCTTTTTGGGGTGCCTCTCCTAAGACAAAAACCTTTAAAAATGCCATCAGGACCATCGAGACAACAGAGGCTAACGCCTTGGTTATTGATGTTAAAAGTGAGCAAGGGATGATGGTTTATAAGACTAATGTTAAAGCGGCAAGCGCTATGGATGCGCACTATTATCGCACTATCAAAAAGATCGAACCTTATATGAAGAACCTTAAAGAGAAAAAGATCTATACTATCGCGCGCATTGTCTGTTTTAAAGATGAGTTAAGTGCAAAAAACCACCCTGAACGTGCTGTCAAACGAAGTGATGGTACCATCTGGCGTAATGCGGCTAAGATGGCGTGGGTTGATCCTTTTTATGCTAAGTCACAAGACTACATCATCTCTATCGCTGTAGATGCAGCGCAAAAAGGTTTTGACGAGATTAACTTTGATTATGTTCGTTTTCCAGCAAAAAATGACTTGGTGTTTTCGCAAGAGAACAATCAAGCCAACCGTCTTAAAGCGATAGAACACTTCATCCATAAAGCATCTATCGCTTTACGTCCTTATGGTACGTTTTTGTCTTTAGATACCTATGGTTATGTAGCATGGGATGGCAAAGGTGATACTAATATTGGTCATCGAACCGAAGTGCTTGCCAAACACGCAGATTACCTAGCACCTATGCTCTATCCATCAGGTTTTAATAGTGGTATTTTAGGGATTAAAGACCCTTCACAGGAACCATATCGCATCGTTAAAGCAACCTTACTTAAAATGCAAAAAGATATTGCTCCAGTACGTTTACGCCCATGGTTACAATACTTTAAAGATTACGCTTTCTCGCGTCAACACTACAATGACTTTGAGATCAAAGAGCAGATAAAAGCGGCAGATGACACCAACTGTAGTGGATGGCTCCTCTGGAACCCATCAAGCCGATACAACCGCGGTGGACTGATCAAAAACAATTAGTTCACTTCAATTTGATATAATTAACTACATACGTCACTAAAGGATCGTAAACGATGACACTACAAGAACGATATGAACGACTAAAACAACATCTCTCTGAAGAGAACCCTCTTCTGCTCGATATTACTGACAAGTACATCGTCTTAGATAAGATAGGACATAAAACAGGTTTGTTGGCACCAAACGAGAGCTACACAAGCCATATCTCTTGGTGGCCACTTATCTCGGTTCTAGGAACATTTTCTGCCGGTAAGTCGACGTTTATCAACGACTTCATTGGTCAAAAGGTACAGACGAGCGGCAATCAGGCTGTTGATGACAAGTTTACCGCACTATGTTACGGTAAAAACAACGAACCGACTACCCTACCTGGTATGGCGCTCGACGCTGATCCACGTTTTCCATTTTACAATATTAGTGAAGAGGTCAACACTGTTCAAGAGGGTGAAGGTGACAGAGTCAACCAGTACCTTCAACTTAAAACAGTAAAGTCAGACGCACTTAAAGGTAAGATCCTTATAGACTCACCGGGCTTTGATGCAGACTCTCAGCGCGACACGATCTTGCGTCTTACGAGCCATATCATTGATATGTCTGATCTTGTGTTGATCTTTTTTGATGCACGCCACCCTGAACCTGGTGCGATGCGTGACACACTCGACCAACTGGTTAAGTCTGCCATGGGTCACACCGATGCAGACAAGGTTCTCTATGTACTCAACCAGATCGACACAACCGCCCAAGAAGACAACTTAGAAGATGTTATTGGTGCATGGCAACGTGCAATGGCACAAAAAGGACTTATCTCTGGTAGCTTCTACACGATCTTTAATGAGAAGTCGATGTCACACATTGACGATGAAGCTGTCAAAGAGCGTTTGACGAAGAAAAAAGATGCAGATATGGCGCGAATTATGAGCCGTATTGAGAAGGTAGAGACCGAGCGTGCCTACCGGATTGTCAGAGCCTTGGAAGATATCGCTAAGCGACTTAAAGATGAGAAGATCGTCACACTGCATCAAGAACTTCAGTTTTGGAGTCGTAATGTGACTTGGTCTAATGTAGCAGTTGCGGCACTACTTGTTGGCTCATTAGGCTACTTTGAGATACAAACAGAACTTCTAAGTGTTTCAAACACCATCTTGACCTTAGCGCTTGGTGGTACTGCTTTAGTTGCTCTCTATGCGAATTTCTCGATTCGTAGGTTTATGAGTAATCGTGCCGCGAAGCGTTATGAAGAGAAAGACCCTGACATGGCACGTGCAATTCGTCATAACACAAAATGGTGGAAACCGATCTTCGGTCCTACAATGAAAAATTGGGGTAAAAAAGATAAAAGTAGCTTAGAACAACTGATCGACCAAAGTAAGCTAACCATACAAGGTCTTAATGATCAGTTTATCAGCCCTTCAGGTGATAGCCAAAGCTAATCGTTACTGTTGTAGCTTTTGGGCTACCAGTTCATTGACCACTTTAGGGTTTGCTTTTCCGCCGGTACTTTTGAGTACTTGACCGACAAAGAAGCCTAAGAGTTTAGTGTTACCTGCTCTGAACTTAGCAACATTGTCTGGGTTCTTTGCCATAACCTCGTCGATGATCGGTGCTATTTTGGCAGGATCACTTATCTGTACCAAACCTTTCACTTCTACAATCTTCGTTGGATTTTCTCCCGATTTTACCATCTCTTCAAAGACCTGCTTGGCGATCTTGTTTGAGATGGTCTCTTCATCAACCATCTTCACAAGTTCAGCTATCTGTTGGGCATTGAACTTTAATTCACTGAGTTGCATCTGTTTTAGCTCTCTTGCTACTTCGTTAGATACGATGTTCGCTAAGTTAACAGGACTTTTTAGTGATGATAGCGCCGCTTCATAAAATGCTGAAAGTTGTTCATCACGGGCAAGTGTATTTGCCACTTCACTATTAAGCTTAAGCTCATTAGTATACTTCTCAAAGCGTGCTTGCTGCACTTCACTCATCGCCACAACTTCACCATCAACCTGTACTTTTTTAGCTTGAGGCTTAGGTTTCTCTTCAGGAGCTTT
>JAJRVE010000202.1 GCA_024277445.1 Campylobacterales bacterium | reverse complement strand
CATCGTCTATCGTGACAAAGATATCGCAGGTACACGTTTTAAGATGGTTGATTTTGGCTCGATTGTTGAGATATTTTCAGAAAACTCAAGAGCAGGAACACCGACCTACTTAGCTCCTGAGCGTTTTAGTGATAGCGCGATTAACGAGTCAACCGAAGTCTTCTCTATCGGTGTGACCATCTACTGGGCACTGACAGGTAAGTACCCTTATGGCGACATTGAGCCTTTTCAAACACCAAAGTTCAAACCCGCACAAGCACCTAGCAAGTTCAACAAGAACATCCCTGACTGGCTTGATTCGGTGATTATGCGTGCTATCGCTATAGACCCAGAAGATCGTTATGATCACTACTCAGAGTTCTTTTACGAGCTAAAAGATCCGGCTAATGTAAAACCCTACTTTACCAAGGGAAGCACCTTTGTCGAGAGAGATCCGGTTAAGGCCTATAAGACTGCCTTCTTTGGTATGATCGCTATTGAGATCGCAACGATCGTCTACTTTACAACCTAGGTAGTAAAGGCGCTACCTTCTATTACAGTTCTTACACTATAATATCCAAAAGGATTTTTATGCATCTGTTACTCACTTTTTTACTTGTTTTTTTCATAAGTGGTTGTTCTTCTCTCAAGGTAGAGACTGACTTTGATCCAAACGTTGGGATGAACCCACCTAAAAACTTTTTTATCGTACATACGCCAAGCGTAGATGAGAACAACTTAGTCACGGATCGTATTATCGGTGCCCTCACCCATGAACTTACCTCTTTAGGATACACACAAAGTACCAAAGAAAGTGCTGACTTCTTCGTTCTCTTTCATACCGGTGTCACCACCAAGTCAAGAGTGGTCACTGACTACAAACGAGTTAACATGTACCCTTACAGTTACGGTGGCGGATTTGGTTATGGCTATCGAGGTTATGGCGGGTATGGTGGACAAGTCACTGTAGCTGAAAATAAAAACTATACCTACAAAAGAGCCAAACTCATCATTGATGCTGTCATACCAACCTCCAACCGCATTTTCTGGAGAGGTACAGCAGAAGACCAGTTACAATCGCATGATGAACCACAAGAGCGTACTACTTACATCAACAAAGTCGTTAAGACCTTACTCAAGAAGTTCCCGCAATAAACTACGATTTACATTTACAGATTAATATCTTTGTTTAAATCTGTAACGATTATTTTGTACAGCTACTTTTCATATCAAAACTAAAGCCAACGGCCACATCTTCCCAGGTCTTACCTTCGTGAGGTGCGTAACAGTTAAGTGTCAACATTTTAAGTGGTTCTTGCGCATTAAAGTCGAAGAGATTGAGTACACCTTTTGCACGGAACTTACCCTCTTTTACACTATACGTTAAGGGGACATCTATTGCTTTATTATTCATAGCAATAGTAATCACCAATGAACCTTTTAGGTTATCACCCTTCATGGAGATAATATCCGCCTCTATAACCGCACCTTGCATCATGTTAAAAAAGAATTGCACTAACTTCGCATCTCTAAAGGGGTCTTTAGTATCTACATTGTTTACTTCTAACTGTACACGACTATGAAGCAACAACTCCTGTACATTTTTTGCCTCTGTTTTTCCATGATAGACTGTAGCTAAGAACCCACCATCAACACCGATCTTCTTCGGTGTTTTATATGCTGTCCACTCAACCTTGACTGGCGTACTCATCTCAACCATACACTCCGCTTGGAGAAGCCCTATCGTTGCTAAAAGTGTCACTAAAAACTTATTCATCTATTATCCTTATAATTAAGCGCTAATTATAAACAGATTTACTTTAATTGACTACTATTAAATCAATACATTGACCTAGCACACTAGGCAGACAGGACTATTATGAGCAAACAACCTTTTATCCCTTTTGAGATCAACCTTGAGACCTTTAACAATGACCTCGTAGCAAAACTAGACAATGATCGTAAGACCTTGATCCAACTTCTTGACATCAAGGAAAAGACGTACCAAAACTTTGTTAAACCCTTTGAGATGATGGATGAACGACTTGACCAGTTTTTCACCCCACTTTCACATCTTAACTCTGTCAACAACTCAGAGACCACACAAAAGGTTTATGCGGACGCCTTAGCACCACTGACAGAATACTCAACTGAGATCGGTCAAAACCTTGCTATCTATGAAGCTTTTAAGATCATCAAAGAACGTGAGTACCACACACTAAACCAAGAACAAAAACGTATCGTTGATCTTAACATCCAAGGCTTTGAACTTTCTGGTGCGCATCTTGACTTAGGGCCAAAAGAGCGTCTTAAAGCCATTAACTTACGTAAAAGCGAACTCACTAATGAGTTTTCGCAAAACCTACTTGATGCCACCAACGCTTACGAATTGATCATCGAAGATGCTGAGGATGTAGAAGGTCTTCCTCAAAGTGATATAGAGACTGCTAAGATGGAGAAAGATGGTAAAACTGTCTATCGATTCACCCTGCAGATGCCTTCGTATATCGCTTACATGACCTATGGGCCAAGTAAAGAGTATAGAGAAGAGCTTTACAAAGCATACACAACACGCGCGCCTCAAAATGGTGCTATCATCGATGAACTACTTAGACTCAAGATGGAAATGGCACAGATACTTGGCTTTAAAAGCTATTCAGAATACTCTATCGCGACTAAGATGGCACCTACAACACAAAGTGTCATTACCTTCTTAGAAGAACTCGCCATCAATGCTCATGAACAAGGTCAAAATGAGTTGGAAGTCCTTAAAAAGATGAGTGACACACCACTGGAAAGTTTCGATACCGGTTATTACAGCGAGATACTCAAAAAAGAGAAATATGACATCGACGAAGAGGCCTACCGTCCTTACTTTGAGCAGAACTCTGTGGTCGAAGGGATGTTCCTTTTCTTACACCGACTCTTTGGCATTAGCTTTAGAGAGACGGGTGAGAAGCTTTGGGATGAAAAAGCTAGTTCATATGATCTCTACGTTGACGAAGAACTTCGTGCCCGTATCTACTTAGACTTGGAAGCAAGAGAGAGTAAACGTGGTGGCGCCTGGATGCACAACTGGCAGAGTCACTGTAAAGATGAGAATAACCACGAGCAGTTGGCCTCAGCATTCATCGTCTGTAACTTTCCAGCATCAACAGATGAAAACCCTTCGCTACTTCGTCACGATGATGTCGTCACCCTCTTTCATGAGATGGGACATGCCCTGCACCATATGCTCTCCACAGTCGATGAAAATGGAGTTAGTGGTGTTAATGGTGTTGAGTGGGACGCAGTGGAGTTTCCTTCACAGTTCTTAGAGAACTTTGCCTATGAGCCAGAAGTATTAAAACTCTTTGCTAAACATCATGAAACAAACGCGATCCTCAGTGATACCATGATCGAAAAGCTGGTACGTGCTAAAAACTTCCAGTCTGCTATGGGTATGCTGCGTCAATTAGAGTTTTCTCTCTTTGACTTCAAACTGCACTTGAGTCTCTATCAAGGCGATGAAGTCCAAGCACTATTAGACAGAACACGTGAAAAGACCTCACTTATTAAGCCACCAAGTTACAACAAGTTTCAAAATGGTTTTGCCCATATCTTTGCCGGTGGTTACGCCGCAGGTTACTACTCTTACAAATGGGCAGAGGTTCTAAGTGCTGACGCCTTTTTTGCCATTGTGGATCAAGGTATCTTTGACACTAAACTCGGTAAAGATTATCTCAACATCATCTTGGCTAAAGGGGGTTCACAGAGTATGCAGGAACTTTTCCAAGAGCTCTTGGGACGTGACCCAGAGACGGAGAGTCTTTTACGTCTAAATGGGATCGGGTGAGACATTTTCTCCCCCTCTTCTTACTCTTAACACTACTTCTTTCAGGAGCCGAGGTGAAAATAGCAACGTACAATGTCGAGAACTTATTTGACTTAAAATACAGCGGTCATGAGTATGAGGAGTATATTCCAAATACCTCATGGCAATGGAACACAACAAACTACCGCAAAAAAATTAAAAATATCGCGCAGGTTATTGTGGACATGAATCCAGACATCATCGCCATACAAGAGATAGAATCCTTACAGGCACTTAAGGATCTACGCGCTCAAATACAAAGAGATGGTCTTTACCTTCCTTACTACGCCATCAGTAGTGCAAAAAGCACCTCTATCAAAGTCGCTATCCTCTCTAAATTTCCCTTACGTTCGCAAGAGTTACGGGTAACGGCAAGCTACAAGTATCGTAACATCTTAGAGGTCAAGGTACAACTCGGCAATGAAAAACTCTACCTCTTTGTCAATCATTGGAAAGCTAAATCAGGACCAGAAAGTAAACGTATCCTCTCTGCTAAAGTAGTGAAAAAACGACTAGCGCAGTTAGGTGACATTAACTATGTTCTCTTAGGTGATTTTAACTCTGACTACAAAGAGAATGAGACCTTTGTGCGTAAACGTAAGTTTAATGACACCAACGGTATCACCGGTATCAACCATATCCTTAAAACGACTAACCATAATGAAGCAGTGACCTACCAAAGCCTTCAGCAATGTTCTGACTGTGCCTACAACCTCTGGTATGAACTTCCTGAGGATAGACGTTGGAGTCATAAGTACAGAGGCAAGGGAGAGGGTTTAGACAGCATTATCATCTCACCTAAACTGGCAGACACTAAAGGGATAGAGTATAAAGTCGGGAGTTTTAATAAGTTTGATGCTCCCTACCTGATGAAAAAAGGGAAAATCTTTCGTTGGCAACGAAGCCGTAGCTATCCTAAACATCACCTAGGCAAAGGGTATTCTGATCATCTACCACTCTACGCTACCTTTACCTATTAAAGACACCACTCTATAGGCTTTATACCATTATCTTTCAAATAGGCATTGGTCTTAGAAAAAGGTTTTGAGCCAAAGAAGCCTCGATACGAAGAGAGGGGTGATGGATGCGGTGCTTTTAAAACAAGATGCTTACTTGTATCTATTAACTTCTCTTTTTGCTGCGCAGGCTTTCCCCATAAAACAAAAACTAAATGTTCTCGCTCTTCACTCAAAACACTTATCGTAGCGTCAGTAAAAGTCTCCCATCCCTGCTTTTGATGAGAACCTGCCGATGCTTCTCGAACACTCAAGACTGTGTTGAGTAAAAAGACTCCCTGCTCTGCCCAAGAGGTTAGGTCGCCATGCTTAGGCATGTCACACCCCATATCATCCATCAACTCTTTGTAGATGTTAACAAGTGATGGCGGTAGTTTTGTCTGATTATGCACTGAAAAAGCAAGACCATGCGCCTGAGCAAAACCATGATAAGGGTCTTGCCCTAAAATGACTACTTTTACCGCTGAAAAGGGTGTTAAGTTATAGGCACGAAAACGCTCTTTTTTAGGAGGGTAGATAGAGGCCATGCTATCTTCATGACGAACAAAATTAATGAGTTTTTTATAGTAGGGCTTGTCAAACTCAGCAGCCAATACCATTTTCCAACTCTCATGTTCCATCTGCATCAATAAAAGTTAGCTTTCATCTCTTCAAAAGAGACTGGTTTACCTAACCAATACCCTTGCGCCCAGTCCACACCAAGTTCTTTTACCGTATTGTAGATCTCTTCTGTACTCACGTATTCTGCCACGGTCTCAATGCCCAGTTGTTCTGCCAACTTCACAATTGTCTCAACCATCAAGCGCGAGTTTTTATCTGTATCTACATGAGAGATCAGTGATGCATCGATCTTTATATAATCAACATTCATATTTAAAATATGCGCAAAGTTTGAATACCCCGAACCAAAGTCATCAATAGCAACCTTCGCCCCATAAGAGCGCACTGAGTCAATAAACAGTTGAACATCACCATAATTATCCATTGCCTCTGTCTCTAAGATCTCAAAGGTGATTAGATTGTTGAACTCAAATGAGCCTAGAGCATTGATGATCATTTTGACAATAGCGCTATTGTTCATATCTTCAACAGAGAGGTTGATCGAAATAGCGACCTGCTCATGTTCAATGGTTTTTAGTACCTTGTAAAACATGGTCTTCGTGACTTCAGGGTAGAGACGTAAACGTTTAGCGATATTTAGGAACTGGTATGGAGGTGTCACTGATCCATCTTCTTCGATTAAGCGAGCAAGCCCTTCATGTCGAACAGGTAAAGAGGTATCTTTTAACGATACGATCACTTGATAATATGGCGTGATGTTATCTGTCTTGATAGCATGAATTAGTTTTTTAGAACAGAGTAGATTATCCTCATAGACCTTCTCCATCTCCATAGATGACTGATAGATAGATAGACCAGTATGACTCTTCTTCGCCTCTTTAAGCGCAATATCGGCACAAGCGAGTTGGTTCGTACTACTCGAAGCAATACCGACACTAGCCATTAAAATATAGACCTCTTCACCATACTCAAACTGCTTGGAGTTAAGACTTTTTTGCAGTTCACGTATACCTTCAATAAACTCATCTTTAATACGTGACTGAGAACTTACTAATGCAAACTCATCTCCATTAACATGATAGAGCGAACACGAATCAGGTGTGCTCTGCATCAAGAAGTGAGCCATCTCTTTAATCGCGATGTTTCCTAACTCTTCTCCAAAATAGTCATTAAACTCTTGAAACTTATCGAGGTTGAAAAGGGCGATGTGAACGTCCCCAATGACTTTGATGTCTTCTATCAGACGATTACGGTTTGGTAATTGCGTTAGCGCATGATGATAGTAACGGTACTCTAACTCTTCTGTCTTTTTGTTCACATCTTTTTCTAAGTCTTGTGAGTAGTTTTCCAAACGCTTCTGTAATTTTCTTTGCTTAGCTTCAGCGTCCAAGGCACGTTCTGTTTGCTCTTTGTATTTCGTTGTCAACCTTTGCATGGAGAAAAAGGCAAACAATAACAGGGCAATACCACCAAAGATAGAGTAGCGTACATGATCCGTTGCTTCTGCACTTGCTTCACGAACTTGCGCTATAGCTTGGTTAAGATAGATACCACTCAAGTCTTGCAGCTCAACAACATCACTCGTCACCTTGCTCGCCACACTACTATAAGCGATCAAAGCATCTTCAAAATCAACTGTATCATTTGCATCCCACGCTTCTACCATGGATATCTCAACATACCTAAAAGCAATGATGCGTTTGTGTAGTCTTAATAATAACGCATTGATCTGAGGGTTATCAGCACGTTCCACAGTAAGGTTAAGTAACTCAATGTTCTCTTCAAGATCAAACCCTTCAACCTCTAGATCAATAGACTCACCTTTAACAATCTTTTCTAAAAGTAAATTTCTATGCTTATAAACATTGTGTTCAATCGAATAGGTCAACTCAACCATATCAAGAAGTTCATCTTGAATGTTTTCGATAACTTGCGTTGAACTGACTATTGCCGTATTACCAATATATAAAGGAATAATAAATAGGAAAAGAGAGAGAACAACTAAGACATAACTACTTATACGGAGATTCATCTAAAAACTCGCATTTATTTGAATGTAGCCAACCTGTTGTTCGCCACCTTTAGCTATAGGTTCACCAAAATGCCAACCTGAACCAGTATACTCTTCTTGAGTGTACATATAACCCACTTTAGTAAAAAGGTATCGATTGAGATTCCAAATGAGATAACCCTCACTAACATGACCACGTGTAGCTAACTTGTTGTACATGTCTTCTGAGCCTTGCGTTGCTGCAAACCAATACTTACTTCCATAGTTATACTCAACACCAAAGGTTATATAGTTAGACAAGTCATACAGAAGACCAGCATAAACTGAATACCCAAAATCCTCAATCAGTTCGCCCGTAGCATAATCTGAATAGGTAAAGTTACCGTCAGTACCTTTTCCATAGTCATCCACCTTACCATTACTATGACCATGTGAGAATGCCGAATGAATAAATCCAGTAACACCACTGTTGTTAATGTTTTCAGAGTCGATACCAGCACCAAACGTTAAAATAGAACCTAAGATCTGTGAGTTTTCAGCACTAACATCAGGTCCAAGATAAGGATGAGCCTTAAAGTGATTTAATAAATTGGCACCCACACTAAAAAGTGTGTTTTTAGTAAATTTAGTATCAAAGTAAATACCATAAATATCAGCATTATCAATCGTCTCACGATTACACTGGTACGGGTATATACTTGGATCTAAGGTATAAGCTTGTGCAATAACAACCCGTAAGAAGGTTTGTTGATCAAATAGGTGCGATAGTTCAGAAGTAAAGATAACACCATAACTATCCATGTCAAATACTAAGGCAGGAAAGACAGACTGTCTAGCGCGCTCTTCAGAAAACTGCATCGGTGTACCACCAGATGTCGGAAGAACACCAAAACTAAAGATAAATGGGTAGTCACTACCAGTGTTCATAAGGTAATCAAAATAGGCTCTATCCACATCAAAGCCACTGATAGAACCTGACGACTTTACATTTTTAGAGAGGATACATAGTCGCTCATTAGATTGCGTCGAATGCTGAAAAACAAATCTACCATGAAACTGCAGTTCATCTAAAAGGTTAGCATTCATATTGAGCCTAAATCGTACTGAAGAAGCAATGTCAAAACTCTTAGAAAAGTCATCACGGTTTCTGTCTATAGGCTTTCCGTCAGGATCCACACCGGGAGTAGGCGTAGGTTCAAACTGACCAACCTTGTATTGCATCTTGTCAAAACGCAACCTAACTTCAGGTGTAAAATCAATCATATCTGTAAATGATTTGCGTTCAACATTATCAACAATAGATTCAAGTTCAGTCATATTAACAGAAGAGTCATTTTGATTAGATTCTAGTTCTGCTATGCGTTGTTCCAACACACGGAGTCGTTCATCCGATGTCTCTGCATAACTTGACAAAAATAGTAATGATATAAGAAGTATAAAGCGCATCATAAGCCAGGCACCATAGGCTGTGAAGAGTCAGCAGCATGATCAATCAAATACGCTTTTAACAAAAGCTGGACTTCTGGTGAAAGTTGATCAATATGATAACGCTTTTTACGTGCATCACTACTAAAGACACGCTCCCACTGAACGATAGCTTTAGACGCAGGAATCAACTTAAGTTGAGAACAAACATCAGCAATATTATCACTACTATCAGCATGCACACTAGACAACAGTAAAAAAATAAAGACCAAAGTTTTCAAAATAAATATAACTCCACAAAGATAATAATTAATTATAGCAAAATGAAAAGGAGAAACAAAGGAAGTGAATTTTTTTATACAACTAGATAAACAGTTTAACATCCCAGCAATTTCCTCGTTCCCACGTACAACGTGGGAACGAGAAGCACTAAACAGTTTCAACCTACCAGCAGCGGGACAGGGTCTGCCCCTTCGGGTATGACTTTCCATTTAGCATAGCATTAAGAATGGAACGCCGTGTCCCCCTCCACCAAAACAGGCACATCTAAAACACCTAATCCTTAGCAAACCACCAAAGAGCCAGTAAAGGTATAAAAAAGAGGCTCGAAAGCATATTTTGTATACATATAAAGCATATTGAGAGATTGTATAGAATAAAGTTTACATTGATATTACATTTGATCGGAGTTTAGATTGTTTTAGTAATTGAAGTTTGATTGATTGATAAATCCGAGAACTCGGCGGCGACCTACATTTCCACACCTGAAAGGTGCAGTATTATCAGCGAAGGGAGGCTTAGCTTCTGGGTTCGGAATGGAGCCAGGCGTTTCCCTCTCTCTATAGCCACCTAGACAATCGGATCTAAAGACTTCTAAAAGTG
>JAJRVE010000201.1 GCA_024277445.1 Campylobacterales bacterium | reverse complement strand
GTTGGTCTATTTGGTGGTGCTGGTGTTGGTAAAACAGTTATCATCATGGAGCTTATTCACAACGTTGCACACGGGCATGACGGTTTATCTGTTTTCGCTGGTGTTGGTGAAAGAACTCGTGAAGGAAATGACCTTTATTACGAGATGAAAGATTCAAACGTTCTGGACAAAGTTGCACTGTGCTACGGTCAAATGTCTGAGCCTCCAGGAGCACGTAACCGTATCGCGCTTACTGGTCTTACTATGGCTGAGTATTTCCGTGATGAGAAGGGTCTTGACGTACTTATGTTCGTTGATAACATCTTCCGTTTCGCACAGTCTGGTTCTGAGATGTCTGCACTTCTTGGTCGTATCCCTTCAGCAGTTGGTTACCAGCCAACACTTGCTCGTGAGATGGGTGCGCTTCAAGATCGTATTACGTCAACGGTTAATGGTTCAATTACTTCTGTTCAAGCAGTATATGTTCCAGCCGATGACTTGACTGACCCGGCTCCAGCTTCTGTTTTTGCTCACCTTGATGCAACAACAGTACTTAACCGTAAGATCGCTGAAAAGGGTATCTACCCAGCAGTTGATCCACTTGACTCAACATCTCGTCTTCTTGATCCTGCGATCATTGGCGAAGAGCACTACAAAGTTGCTCGTGGTGTTCAGCAGACTCTACAGAAGTACAAAGATCTTCAAGATATCATTGCGATTCTTGGTATGGATGAGCTTTCTGAAGATGACAAAGCGGTTGTTGAACGTGCTCGTAAGATCGAGAAGTTCCTTTCTCAGCCATTCTTCGTTGCTGAAGTATTTACAGGTGCTCCTGGAAAATACGTTAGCCTTGAAGACACTATTAAGGGATTCAAAGGAATTCTTGAGGGTGAGTACGACGACATGCCAGAATCTGCATTCTACATGGTCGGCGGTATGGATGAGGCTATTGCTAAAGCCAACAAATCTAAAAAGTAGCCTTTGCTACTTTTAATTAGGGGCTTATAATGGAAACACTTAACTTAGAAATCGTAACACCAAGTGGACTTATCTTTGAAGGTAAGGCGCTTGAGGTTACATTACCGGGTGAAGAGGGAGAATTTGGTGTTCTCGCTCATCACGCTTCTCTGACAACCTTGCTTAAAGCGGGTGTTGTTGATATAGAGAAAGAAGATAAGAGTGTTGAATCTATCGTTGTTAACTGGGGCGTTGTCCAAGTTGATGAAGAGAAGGTAGTTGTACTTGTTGATGGTGCAGTTGCTATTCGTGGTGAGAGTGAAAGCGATATCGCTAAAGCTCTTGACGCTGCGAAGACTCTTCTTAGTGATGTTTCTGACTCTAATCTTGCTATCGCTTCTGTATCTGCAAAGATCGAATCGGCAGCTCATAAGCTAGTATAGGCTTATGGAAAACTTTTCTGACTTTATCTCCCAAAGTCATGTCGTCACCATTGCGGTGCTGGCACTTCTCTCACTTTACTTTATCGTTATAAACTGGGTCTTTTTTTATAGATTTATGTCCATTAACAGTTGGATTAGTCGTGAAACACTCTCATTAGAACAACTTCTAATGGGTGGTAAAGATGTAGCAGCTAATGCTTATCTTCACAAGTTCCTACGTGCAAGTTCAAAAGTAACGCGTGAGATCTTTGATCTTGGGATGTTCTCAGCAAGTAAAGACTCTACAAAGGGACTTTCTTACTTATCGGTTGTAGCATCTACTTCACCGTTCATCGGCCTTTTTGGTACGGTAGTCTCTATCTTGGATACCTTTGATGATATTGGTGGAGCAGGTGGTATGAACATGATCGCTGCCGGTGTCTCTGACGCATTGATAGCAACAGCAGGTGGTATTTTTGTGGCGATCTTTGCTTACACGTATCATCAAGTCCTTAAGCGCCGTGCGTATGAGTTGAACGGTCTTATCCGTATGCAACGTGACGCAGTGCTTGCACGTATGGCTGAAGAGGCATAATGCAAGATTACGATTGGGATGAGTCACCAGAACTGAACATCACACCCCTAGTGGATGTTATGTTGGTTCTACTTGCCATCTTAATGGTCATCGCACCAACGGTTATCTATGAAGAGATGATCAAGCTACCGCAAGGTTCTGCTACTAAGCAAATCGAACAAAAAGCTCCTGTGCACATTACTATTGATGAAAAAGGCAAAGTTGTTGTGAATAAAGAGAACTTTGATCTGCAAGGTTTTGCCGATAATTTTTATCTCTATTCTCAAAAACTTGACAAAGAGGCTACCGTTCTTATTAGCGCGGATAAAACACTTGACTATGGTGTTGTTATGTCGATTTTGGGTGCTGTTAAAAAAGCTGGTTTTACGGAAGTATCGCTAGCTACTAATGGTTAATCCCATTTTAGTACACTTGTAAAAAAGATAGGTCTATTATGGTTCAAAATAGAAGTGATGAACGCTATTTTTATATCAGTGGTCTTATCTCACTCTCTTCTTTCGCGGTAGTTGTCGCACTTTTTGCACTTGTCATCTTACATAAAAACTCTGTTGATACCTTTGCGATGCAAGAAGATAACTACATCTCTGTCTCACTCAACATGGATGTTGTTGTTCCGTCACAAAACGATGCGAAGCCTGACCCCCAACCCACTCCCGAAGCTGAACTCATTCCCGAACCAGAACCCGAACCTGCTGTTGAAGAGATAGAGAGTACACCGGAACCTGTCAACACGGATGTATCATCACTTTTTGATGACGTCTGGACTCAGAGTGCTGATACGAAAGTAGTTAAAAAAGAGGAAGTTGTTGACACCAAACGCCTCGCTGCCATTGAGAAGCGTATTAAGACTAAAGAGAGTAAAAAGTCGCAAAAAGCGAGCGACACCATAAAGACTTTAGAGTTAGTGAAACCCTCCATCGAAGTGGTTGGTGCCTCTGCTTCTACTGCGCCTGAGGTAAACAAATATTTAGCTAAAATACATGGACAGGTCAAAAGTAAGTTTTACCCACCTGCTAGTACTGAAGGTAGTAGTGCTAAGGTACGTGTAAACATCGACGCCAATGGACATATAACCAGCTATAAGGTTCTAGTCTACTCTGGATCAAACATCTTTAATGAAGAAGTTGATCGTCTTAAGAGTCGGTTGAAGCGTATGCAGCTTCCAAAAAATCCAGATGGTAAATCTATCTCTCTGGAAATCATATTAACAGTTGAGGATTAATAATGCGAATAATTTTAGGCGTGCTCTTTACAGCACTTTTACTTTGGGGTTCTGATGCGACGATAGAGGTCAAAAAGAGTGTTGATGCACTTCCTTCTATCGCAGTTGAAGACGCTTCGAACGATTATACAGATGGTTTGAGTAAACGTTTTTTTCGTGTCTTAGTGAGTGACTTAAACGTACTGAGTATCTTTAATGTTGATCGTGACTATGTGCGCGCTGATTTTGAAGATGAGAAAGTGGCTTCTGTTCATAAAGAACTGAACTACGTAGTACGTTATGAGCTTATTGATGACGGTGGTGTTATGGTGGTTAAAGTGAACATCATTAACAACAACAAAGTAATGCATAAGCTCACCTACCGTTTAAAAAATCCTAAGCAGTATGTCTTCTTAGTTCATAATATTGCGGTAGCTATCAATAACTTTATGGGCGCTGATCCCGTTGAGTGGATGAAAGAAAAAGTGATTATCTCGCGTACGACAGGTGCTAACCGTTCTGAGATCCTTGTGACAGACTACACGCTAAGCTACCAGTTCTCAGTAAAGCGTAAAGGCCTTAACGTCTTTCCAAAGTGGGCTGATAAAAGTAAGAAGTACTTTTACTACACGAACCTAAGTGGTGGACAACCTGAACTTCGTAAGTATGGTATCTACGATCGAAGTGACAAACTTATCTTAAAATCAGATGGTATGTTGGTCTGTTCGGATGTAAGTGATGATGGTAAAAAGCTACTCTTGAGTATGGCACCAAATGGTCAACCTGATGTTTATGAGTATGTTATTGCTAAAAAAACAGTAACACGTTTGACACGCTACAGTGGCATAGATGTTAATGCACAATACATGACAGATAAGAAAATCGCTTTTATCTCAAACCGTTTGGGTTATCCAAACGTCTTTTCTAAAAAGATAGGTTCGAAAGCGACAGAGCAGATGGTCTATGTGGGAAGAAGTAACTCTTCATGTACAGCACACAAGAACTATATCATCTATAAATCAAGAGAGAGTTCAAATGCTTTTTCTAAAAACACCTTTAACCTGCACCTTATCTCGACTAAAACAGACTTTATACGTCGTTTGACAGTAACCGGTGTTAATGAACATCCTCTCTTCTCTCGAGATGGTGGTACCGTACTTTTTGTTAAGAAGTACAAAAACCAGAGTTCAATCGGTGTCATCCGTCTGAACCAAAATAAAAACTATCTTTTCCCTCTTAAAGGTGGTGCTATTCAGTCGATCGACTGGTAATACATATAGAGTGGGTGATCTTTATCATCCATGCCTACTTTTTTAAACTCCATCTAACCCCTAAAAACAGTAAGTTTACTCTCTGTTTCTAATTCTTAATTATAATGCTTTACAATCTATTTTGATTAGCTCTTTTTTATGAAAAAAAAGCTAAAATCACGTAACGAATTACAAGGATTAAAATGAGAGCTTTACTTTATGCAAGCACAGTAGCGGCAATGTTGATATTTTCAGGTTGTGGTAGTTCAGAACCTACCGTAGATGACACAGCAAATGCTAACAATCAAGCAGAAGAGATCAATATTGTTGATGAGGGTGGAAGTGACAACTCAAACATGTCATCAACTGATCTTGATGGTGGTGCTGCAAATGGTGCTTCTACACTAGAAGGTATCGAAGCTAAAATGTCACCGATCTATTTCGGCTTTGATCAGTACAAGTTAGCGGATGAAGATGTAGATACACTTCGTCAAAACGTAGAGATGGTTAAAAATGATACTGAAGCGGCTAACATCGCTGACAAGTACTCACTTAAACTCGAAGGTAACTGTGATGAGTGGGGAAGTGATGAGTATAACTTCGCACTTGGTCTTAAACGTGCACAAGCTGTTAAGACAGAACTTATCAACGACGGTGTTCCTGCAGAGCGTATCACAACTGTAAGTTATGGTGCTAGTAACCCTGTATGTACAGAAAAAACACAAGAGTGCTGGTCTAAAAACCGTCGCGTAGACTTTAAACTTCTTCCATAGAGTGTAGATGCGTCTCGCTTTACAACTCTCCCTTCTAGCCCTTCCTTTTACGCTTTTTGCTGGTGAACCATCAGCATTTGGTGCGGGTGATCTTGACAGTGCTAATCCATATGGATTGACTAAAGCTGAAAAAAAGATCCTTGAAAACAACAACAAGCTTAAAAAAACTGACCGTAAGATTAACTCTACTAAGAGTGAACTTCAGTCCTTACGAGAACGTGTGGATGGGCTACAATCTGTCTTAGAGTCAACAGCACTTAAGTCACAACAAAACAAAGTCATCTTACATGATCTGAGTAAGTCTCGTGAAGATGAGGGTGCGTCGACACAAGAGCGTTTAGTCAAGCTTGAGACAGAGATAGCAACAAACAATGCAAATATCTTACAGTTAAAAACAGCTTTAGAAGAGTTAAGTAAACTCATGGATGAACAGAGTGCAATGTATGCAACACAAGAAGAGGTTAATGCGCTTGTAGCTGACGTCAATGCCTTTAAAGCACTTGTGGCAAGTGAGTTAAAGAAGAAGTCAAAAAGTAGTGGTAGTACTAAAAGTAGTGGTGACTTAGCAACACTAGCTAAAAAGCAGTACGACAAAAAGCAGTACGACAAAGCACTCAACAGCTATAAAGAGTTAGTTAACCGCAAGTATAAACCAGCCTATGGTCATTACATGATCGCTCAATGTTACTTTGCTAAAAAGAACTACGGTAAGGCTATTGCGCACTACAAAGAGAGTGCCTCACGTTATAAAAAAGCTTCGTACATGCCAACACTGATGTTACGAACTGCTTACTCTATGTCTAAAGTAGGTGAGACAAGTAGTGCAAAGAAATTTTATAATGCGGTGATCGCAAAATATCCCAACTCAGTTGAAGCCGAAAAAGCCGAGCGATATTTAGGGCAGTTGTAAGACTACCTACCTCACAATCTCCCTACATTTACTTACACATAGGGCTACTGATTAATTTTCAGCCAATCCATAGATTAATCTGCTAAAATCGCGTCTATATTATTACAGGGCGTTGACCCTACAAGAGGAATTATTATGGCAATAGCTGAAAATCAAGTTGTATCAATCGAGTATGAAGTAAAAGACGGAGACACTGTTGTTGACTCTAACGTTGGTGGCGCGCCACTAGTATTTATTTATGGTAAGGGTCAGATTATTCCTGGTCTTGAGACTGGTATTGCTAACATGAACATTGGCGAAAAAGGCGACGTTCTAGTGAAGCCAGAAGATGCTTATGGTGAGTACAACGAAGAAGCACAGCAGACTGTTCCTAAAGAGCAGTTCGCTGGTATCGAACTTGAGATCGGTCAGACTCTTTACGGTCAAGGCGAAGATGGCGGAACAGTACAAGTTACTGTTAAAGAGATCGGTGACGAAGATGTTACTGTTGACTTTAACCACCCACTTGCGGGTAAGACACTTATGTTTTCTGTAACTGTTAACAACATCCGTGAAGCAACTGCTGACGAGATCCTTTCTGGTGTACCTGCTGAGAACGCTCCTGCTGAAGGTGAGTCATGTGGTACAGGCTGTGGTTGTCACTAATTTTTTAGGGACGTCACGTGCTTCAAGTGAAGCATTTAAAACTGCCAACCTACTAAAAACACTCACCGTAAATGCACTTATTTACGGTGAGACTGGAACGGGTAAGCTAACGCTTGCACGTTACATCCTTCCTAATGCCCCCATTTTTACAACTGAAAAATTTGACGAACTACTTGAAGCAGTTCATACGAACAGTGAACTCATTATTACCCATATTGATGATGCGCCTAACCTGAAACGTCTACTGGATGCTATTAAGCTCTCTAAGACACGTGTTGTGGTGACAAGCAATGAGAGTACACTTAGTGAGATACTCCAAGATACTTTTAGTGTGCGGATACACATCCCGCCACTTTCTGAGCGTCTTGAAGATGTTAAACCTCTTCTTGAACTGTTTATGCAAGAGGCTAATGCTATTTTTGGTGAAGATAAACCCTTTGTCATGCCAACGTATGAGCTAGACTTGAGTAACAATGCGATCTCGCTTCGCAAACAGCTCTTCTTGCATTATCAGTTCAGTAATATAGGTGAAAATGATCTTATGGGTATTATGGAGCAGTATTTGAGTGATAAACTAGGTTCTAAAAATGATTATAGAAACTATCTACATCTGTATGAAGTACCCTTAATAAGAGTCGGACTTCGCGAGTTTAAGTCACAACTACAACTCTCAGACAAACTGGGTTTGAACCGTAATACCCTACGTAAAAAGATAGCAGAACACAACCACTATGGTTTAGAGTAAATAGCTTTAATTTAAGTACAGTTAGCTGTGCTTTAGTTAGAACTACACAACAATAAAAGGAATTATTATGAGTAAAAGAGTAGCAATG
>JAJRVE010000200.1 GCA_024277445.1 Campylobacterales bacterium | reverse complement strand
CCCACCATGTGTATAAAGAGAAATAAATATAAAATAGAGTGGTCGGGGCGAAAGGACTCGAACCTTCGACCCCCTGGTCCCAAACCAGGTACTCTAACCAGACTGAGCTACGCCCCGACCTATTCAGCTAACATGATTAATCAGATTAGTGAGGCGGAATTATAGGATATTTTGTCTTAGTTGTCAATAGCTTTTTGGCTTCTAGGAGCATTAAAGTGAAATTTCTTTATAATAAGAGCAATTTATAGATGGAATTTAGATGAAAATAGCACGTTTTAGTCGGATCGGTTTTATTTTAGCGGCAGCAGGTAGTGCTGTTGGTTTAGGAAATATTTGGAAGTTTCCTTACATCACTGGAGAAAATGGAGGAGGTGCTTTTGTCTTTGTCTACCTCATAACGGTGCTTATGATAGGTTTCACGCTGATGATTGCTGAGATGTTGATTGGTTATATGGGACGACGTGACAGTGTGACAAACTTTGAGACCTTAGCGCCACGACAAAAAAGTAGATGGAAATATGGTGGATACATAGGTATTACAGGTCTGATCATTATGATCTTTTATTCGCCTGTTATTGGTTGGACCTTGCATTTTGTCCTATTGTCATTTAGTTCCTTACCCTCTTCCGTTGAGATAGCTCAAAAGAGTTTTACTTCCTTTATCTCGATAGACCTTTGGAGTCAGATCTTTTATCATACCTTAGTCTTTATCTTTGTGACTACTGTGGTTACTCGGGGTATTAAAGGGGGTATAGAGAAGTTAAACTTTATCTTAATGCCTGTGCTTATTGTTACTATATCGGCTATGTTTTTATATGCTTTGAGCCTCAATGGATTTTCGCAGGCTTGGGACTTCATGTTCGCACCAGACTGGAGCAAGTTGACATCAGCATCTTTAGTGACGGCTGTTGGGCATGCATTTTTTACGCTCTCAGTTGGTATGGCAACGATTATGACCTATTCAGCATCACTGCCTAAAGAGAGTAACTTGGTGCGTAGTTCTCTTATTGTTATTGCCTTAGACACGGGCATCGCCTTAATCGCAGGCTTAACACTGTTTACTTTTTTATATGAGTATGGCGCAACCCCATCAGCAGGTCCAGGCCTTGTCTTCATCTCTTTACCAACCGTTTTTTATGAGATGGGCTTCTTAGGCCATCTCTTTTCCTTTGTTTTCTTTGTTGCATTGGCTTCAGCGGGATTAACATCAGCGGTCTCATTGATTGAACCAATGGTGCAATACCTTATTGATCGCTTCTCTTATTCACGTCTAAAAGCATCACTATCTTCAGGACTGTTTTTTTACGTATTTGGTTTAGTTGCGATATTATCCATCTCTGAAGAGTATGGTTCGATGCTCACATTTGGCTCAAAAAACTTCTTTGATTGGGCAGACTTTATAACCGCTTCGGTCATGCTACCTATTGGTGGATTGATTATGTCTATTTTTGTTGGGTACGTTATGGAAAAAGAGCGCGTTGCTTCACACTTAAAAGCACAACTAGGCGCTGTTTACCCATTGTGGTACTTTAGTTTACGATATATCGTTCCCGTGGCACTGTTTGTGGTCATATTAAACCTTGTGGGTCTTTTAAAATTATAGGAGTTCGTATGCGAACGTTAAAAATATATGTGATCGTCATGAGTCTATGGGTACTTACACCATTGATGGCAGAATCATTTAATGATGAGAGTATTCAACTTCGTCTTGGTGGGTACCTGCTCAGTGGACAAAATACAGATGCCAAGATCAGTAAGCATGGAGTAGGCGCAACAGTTAACCTACAAGATCTCTTTAACATGAAGACAACGAACCAAGTCTTTCGTCTTGATGGGCACTATCGTTTCAATCCAAAACATCGCATTGAATTTGCCTGGTACAGTATCAATAACACCAGCCATACAGATCGGGATGCAAGTTTTGAATGGGGTGATGAAGCGATAAAGGCTCAGGGAGTTCTCAGCACTTATTTTGACACGGACATCTACAAGCTGAACTATGTGTATACTTTTTACACTTCACCGAGTGTAGACCTTTCACTAAGTGCAGGTTTACACATTACTAAGATAGGTCTTGGCTTCAGTGGTGAGTTCTCTGTAGGAGACATAAATGTTTCGGCATCAGGGAAAAAAGATGCTGCAGTGACGGCACCTTTACCGGTCGTTGGTGTACGTATGGGATATCGTTTTAATGATGCGTGGAGTGTTAATTATGCAGTGGATTACTTCTTCATAACACTTGAAGGCGTAACGGGTTCAATGTCTGATGCCCTGTTGACATTGGATTATCGTTTCTCAAAGTATGTTGGCGTTGGAGTCGGTATTAACTCAACGCGCATGCGATTTGAAGCGGACACTAAGGATAATAAGCAGCTTGCGATCAACCATGATGTCAGTGGAGGTCTTGTGTACGCTACTTTCCGTTATTAGCAGTTTTTCTTCTCTTTTTAAACATTTTTTCTGCTTCAATGAGTGCATCTAAAAAGTCAGTTTTATTTAGATATCCCATTGTCTCCCAGTACTCTTTTGTACTCTTAGCATCGATAAAAAAGACAGTTGGGATACGTGGGGTCTGAAAGCGTTGTGGAAACGAACCTGAATCTTTGTTACGATCAACGATTACTGCAACATAATGTTGTGAAACACGTTTTTGAACCTCTTGATGGGCTAATGTCTTTCGTTCAAACTTACGACACCATGGACAGTATGAGGTAACCACAACAAGCATCAGAGGTTTATGCTCTTTTTTAGCAAGGGCGACGGCTTGTGCGTAGTTGGTATAGTAGCCTAAACTTTTGACAATGTCTTGTGTGGCATTAAGCGCCAATGTAAGTGTCAATAAGAGAAAGAATATTCGCATTATGTTCCTAGCCATAAAAAATAGTAGGATGATTGTATATGAAATAAGCTTTAATTATAAATGAGTTTCTATCTTTAAGCGTATTTAGTGCGGTGTTAGCGTGGAAAGATCCAAGGAGTAACTCCTTGAAAAGGGATTAAAACTGTATCATTCCATCAACTGGAGAAGAAGCAGTAGCGTAAGGACGCTTAGGGATACGTCCTGCAAGATAACTCATACGACCAGCACGGATAGCATGTTTCATCGCTTCTGCCATAATCATAGGGTTTTGTGCTTGGGCAATAGCCGTGTTGGTTAAGACACCATCAGCACCTAGTT
>JAJRVE010000199.1 GCA_024277445.1 Campylobacterales bacterium | reverse complement strand
CACAAGAAGCTCTTCTTTAATCTCAGCAAAGTTATAGACTTCTCCATTGTGTACAATGTGTAAGTATTCATAAGTCATAGGCTGTTGCCCAAGTTCTGAAAGGTCAAGAATGGAAAGACGTTGGTGTCCCAAGCCTATCTGACACTCCAAAGTCTCATCAAAGTGAGTGCCTACACTGTCAGGACCACGATGCTGTAGCGTAGCCGTCATCGCCTTAAGTTGCTCAGACGTCGAAGTGTGACAATGATCAACAAACCCTACAAAACCACACATGCTTTAGCTTCTTTCATCCATAATAGATACAACGTATACTACCAATTTATAGATATCTTTCTATATCTAAAGAGCCATGGAATACACCTAAAATATCAATCACGTTACCTTCTTTTAGCACATATGCTATACGATAATGTCCATATAGTAATATCCGTATGGAGTCTTTCTCACTTTTGTCATAGGCATATCCAATCGTTGGAAAGTTTTTTAAGATCTGTACTTTATTGTAGATATCTGAAACAACTTTTGAAGCAGTTCTTTTACTATCTTTAGCGATATAACTGTGAATATCTCTAAGCCATAGCTCTGCTTCATTGGTCCAATGTATGGCTACCATTGTTTGATTCTATGCTTCATCTCATCATTGGTTATTGTTTTACCATTTTTAGAGTCTTCTAAACCACGTTCTATCATTCTATTAAAAGCAAGTTCTTTCAATATCTCTTCGTATGAGCTGTCATCAGGAAGTGAATCAATTACTTTTTTAGCGCTAACTTTTGGTGCAGTCATAGTCCAACCTCAATAAATATCTTTAATTATAGCAAATATACAAACGGCTTCGCCCCCTAATCTGTTTAATCCGCGTAATCTGTTGACGATTTGCTCTTTTTGACAGTCTCACGAATTAACCCAACATACTTCTTACAATTGATCTGATGATTAAATTCTCTCTCAACTTTCTGAAAATTAGTATCTCCCATTTTAACACGTAACTGTTCATCTAAGTACACTCTTTCAAAAGCACTAACCCATTCATCTACCGTTTCAGCTAAAAAACCGTTCTTACCATCTATGACCAAACTACTGTTCATGCCAACGGGTGATGCTATGACAGGTTTTTTACACGACATATACTGCACCAGTTTAAAGCCACATTTTCCCCGAGCCCAGGCATCGTCTTTCAAGGGCATGATCCCAACATCAAACGTAAGGATCCCTTCTACCTCACTCTCTTCTGACCAGGGAACCATATTGATATGACAACGCTTTCTCATTTCATCATTCACAAGACTATCATCAAAACCCACCAAGTTAAATTGTACTTCATGCTTAGAAGCAAACTTTTCCATAGCAGGCAATATCTCAACTACATAGGCACTCGTACTTTTTGAACCGATCCATCCTATTGTAAAAACTTGTGCATCATCTCTTTTATACTTATCCATGATTGTTTTATACTTATCAAGAAGAACTACGGTTGGAAGTCTAAAGGTATCATTGTTGTACTGTTTCGCATACATCTCCAAGTAAGGGTTACAAACAACCACTGCTTCAGCATCATGCATTATCTGCCCTATCTTCTCTTTCAAAAACCATCGTACTACTACATTTTCATGTTGGTCGTACTTGTGAAAAATGGCATCATCATAATCAACGATATATCGTATACCTCTCAAATGAAGAAGTTTTTCAAACACTGCAGGAAAGTAAGGAAACAGTTCATACTCTATAAGAACTAGGTCATACTGTTTAGGCATAGAAAGAAGTATTATGAGTTTGAACATACGTTGTAGATAAGCTGTTAAAACATAAAACGTTTTTTTACCTATATTGTTTTTTTTCAAATAGGCTGAAGAAAAAAAAGGCTCAATGTGTAGTGAGATATTTTCTTTTGCAAAGCAGTTGACATAGTTATAAAAACGATAACGGCTGCTTGGACCTTCATAAGAGTATTTTGTAAAGGAAAGAAGCTTCACTCGTAATCTTTCAAAATATCAAACTTTAGATATTCAACTATCTTCTTTGAAGTAGTTCCGTTTCCATATGGGTTATTGGCATCTGCCATTTTTTGATACAATACTTCCGAATCTAAAATCTTGGTAAACTCTTTCAAAATAATCTGTGTATCTGTCCCACCAAGAACACTACAACCACTTTGCAATCCTTCTTCACGCTCTGTTTTGTCTCTCATTACGATAAGTGGAACGTTTAATGTAGGGGCTTCTTCTTGAATACCACCAGAGTCAGTCATAATCAACCACGACTTACTCATAATGTAAATTAATTCATCATATGGCAAGGGATCTAACAATATGATATTTTCATGTTTATCTAATGAGCTGAATATAACTTCTTGTATTTTAGGATTTAAATGTACTGGATATATAATTTGTATCTCTTCATTTTGCTCTGCAATTTTAGTTAAAGCAAAACAGATTTGCTCAAAACCTTGGCCAAAGCTTTCTCTTCTATGTCCAGTGACTAAAATAACTTTCTTGTTGGAATCAATAATGTTTGAAAACTTTTTCTGATACATTTTTTCATTACATACGATTCTTTCCATTGTCAACAACAAACTATCTATAACACTGTTACCCACTAAAAACACATTATCAATTATGTTTTCTTTTTTAAGGTTACGTACAGCCATTTCAGTAGCAGCAAAATGTATATCTGCAATACTTCCTATCATCTTTCTATTGGCCTCTTCTGGAAAAGGAGCCCATTTATCGTGTGTTCGCAATCCAGCTTCCACATGTATTAACTTGTATTGATAATAATGTGATGAAAGTGCAGCAACAAATGCTGTAGTCGTATCACCTTGGACCATGACATATTTAAAAGTATTTTTTTGAAAAATTATTTCTATCTTTTCAAATAATACAGAAGTTAAAGAAGAGAGTGTTTGATTAGGCTGCATAACTTTTAGTTCAATGTCTGGTTTAACCTCAAAAAACTCAAAAATTTGTTTTAACATAGATTCATGCTGTCCTGTCGAGATAAGTATAGGTTCAAAATCATCACTCTTATGCAACTCCAAATAGACAGGGATCAACTTTATAGCTTCAGGTCTTGTACCTAGTACAATTGCAACTTTATGTTTCATTCACAACCTTTCTAAACACGGTATTTAGCCTTTCAGCATTAGTTTCAGCTGAATAGTTCATATCAATTGCTTTGTTTCTAAAATAATCTTTATCTTCTTCTTTCCAAGCATGCCATGTCTTGATAAAAAAGTGTATTATCTTATTTACATCATCATGTAGAAAGCAGTCTCCTAACTTTTTGTCCACAACTTTCCAAGTCACACTATTTTTATCAGTCAGGG
Organism: Campylobacterales bacterium; assembly: GCA_024277445.1. Lineage (GTDB taxonomy): Bacteria > Campylobacterota > Campylobacteria > Campylobacterales > Sulfurimonadaceae > Sulfonitrofixus. The sequence continues at coordinate 30,484 of JAJRVE010000199.1, read as the reverse complement.
CAATAATTCGTCTCTGTATAAGCATATAATCTAATAATTTCGATGGAAAGAACACTGCGTCAGATGTATTTTCAAATGGAGTATCAATCACAAGTAGAACATCTGCTGTTTCTTGTAAAACAATAGCATCATGAAAAGGTAAAAGACCTATATGTTTTACTGAAGGAATGTTTTTTTGAAAAAAAGATCTATTCTTTCTATCTAGTGCACCTGCGAAGATAAATTCAAAATCATCAATAATCTCAGGATGTTTTTTATGTAATTGCACTATTGCTTTAAAAAAATGCTTAGGACTACGGTTCTCAACCAATCCCCCAGTATAGACTACCTTGATTTTATTATTAAACGTATATTCTCTACTTTTTTTATCTTCAAGATCAAAGACATTAGGAAAAAACATCATTTTTGATCTGTATTCAGGATATTTGTTTCTATATAGTTCAAGAGTTTCTAGTGAAGTTAAAGAGACAATGGCAGCATCTTTCATGCATTCTCTTTCCATCGTCTCATTCCATTCTTGGGCAGAACCTAATTTATGGATAGGACTTAATGTCCATGGGTCACTTAAATGCATCACCCACGGAACTTTTAATTCTCTTTGAAGTTTATAAGCCATAATAGTCGATGAAAGTGGAAAAGACCTAGAATAAATAAGATCTGGTTTGTTGGCTAGCTTAGTAAGTACATAGTTGGATTTTTTAAAAAAACGATACTTAGAATCAGGATAATTTAACCCTGAAGAATTAAATTTTCGTATTAAAAAGTTAATATATCTATTTTCAAAAAAAGGCACCTTAATAATTTGTCGACAACCTTTTATATATTGTCGCAAGGTTTCATCTATTGTCATAAATAAAGTTTTATCATCAGATGTCACAATATCAAAAATAAAATTTTTATCTTTTACTAAATATTTAAAATACTTGGCTACTTGCAAACCTTCCGAATCACTTTTAGGAGGAAAGGCAATACTAACAAATAGTATATTTATTGGCTTTTTATTATTAATACTATTATGCATAAACTAATCAATATACTCGCTTATCATAAGCTCTTGTATCTGCTCAACTGACAACCAACTATCATTGGTTCCAGAATTATACTCAAAACCATTTTCTACAGCGATAGCATCCATTTTCTCACAATACTTATCTCTATTCCAGTCTCCTTCTGTAGGACAGATAATGAAGTAGCCATCTCTTTTGGCAGTGCTGAACGACTCAAAACTTGAGAACAACAGTTCATTGATCTTTTCACCTTTTCGGACACCTACAACTTCATGTTTACACTCAGGTGCCACTGCTTTTGCTACATCAACAATACGATACGAAGGTGCTACTGGGATGATGATCTCTCCACCCCACCCTTTTTCTAAAGCATACATCACTAGGTCTATACTCTCTTGTACAGTAATACTAAAACGTGTCATTTTCAGGTCAGTAATCGGTAATACGCCCTCCTCTTTTTTCTTTTGAAAAAAGGGAACAACAGAACCTTTACTACCGAAGATATTGCCATACCGCACCACAGAAAACCGTATGTTCTGCTCAATCTTTTCAGCATTGGCAAAAACAAAAAGCCTTTCTAAAAGCAATTTTGAAGCACCATAGACATTGATAGGATTGGCAGACTTATCGGTAGAAAGTGCCACGACCTGTTTCACACCATTAGCTAAAGCAGCGTCTATGACATTTTGAGAACCCAAAATATTTGTCTTAACACACTCCATAGGGTTCTGTTCTGCTGCAGGGACATGTTTCATCGCTGCAGAGTGGATCAAGATATCAATGTTTTGTGAGACTTTCATTAATCTCTCAAGGTCACGCACATCCCCTAACATATACTTTATAGGGTACTTTTTAGAAGGAAACTCTGCTGTCATCTCAAACTGCTTCTGTTCATCTCGTGAAAAGATCACCACTCTTTTGATCTTGGGAAACTTTTCAAAGATAAAACGAACAAAAGCTTTTCCAAAAGAGCCTGTTCCACCTGTAATTAAAATACTTTTATTGTTTAACATACTTTCTCTTTTTACTTATGTTTTGTTAACGATACCAAAGCAGACTTAAACTTCTTGTTTAACACTTCAAAACCTCTATATTCCAGACCTACTTCTCGACAATGTTGTCGTAGTTTGTCTTGGTCTCTTAACAAATACTCTTTGATCTCAGGCCATGCCTTCTTGACATCTTCTTTTACAAAGTTATCAACCACTACACCCACATCTTTCTCTTCAGCATAGATATAATCCTCTGACACCCCTCTAGTTATAAGAAACGGAAGACCCGAACAAAGGTATTCGCCTACTTTTATGTTTGAGATGAACTTCTTGGAAGGTCCGGGAGGGACAGAAATAATGGCAAAGTCTGAGGCAAAATGATACTTGTGTATCTCATCATAAGTAGTGTGAACTACAGTATAGTCTGAAACATCAACTTCTGCACTATCAAATAATACTTTGACTTCTTCATCTGTATGTGGAGTGACTATAAGTAAGTGTAAACGGGGCTCTTCTTCTTTAAGCCACTTATACATCCATGCGAACTCCTCTTTGTAGTAGAGATCACCAAACTTTCCAGGGTAATAGAGTACCCACGCATCATCTGCTATACCTAATGATTTTCTTGTTTCCTCTCTTTTTGCTTGGTTAAAAATGAACTTTTTGTCATTGGCTACTGTAGGTATGCGTATGAAGTCTGCCTTTGAACACCATACTTCTTTTACTCTCTCTTGCATAAATACTGTACCCGAAGCAATGGTCGTTGCAAAAAGTGCTGCTTTTCTTTCTAAGTAATGAGAGATTTTATACTGCTTACTATCTTCACTCCACATCCCGTTGTCTATGGCATACTCGCTGTGAGGCTCAAACTGATACAAAAAAAGCCTCATACGTAAAGGTAAAGCATAGGTATAGGCATATGTTCCTGCAACAGACCCAAGTGTAACTATGTGATTATAGCCCTTTAAGCGTAACTTACTTACTGCCTTGAAACCATTAAACAAGTCTATGAATTTTTGTTTAAGCCCGGAACCTTGGTGCCACAATAATGGTGTCCATTTTAGTCCTTGTGCTCTCCATAACGCTACCAGTTCTTCTTGCTCAGAGGTTAAAGGGAACTCAGTATTTTCATAAGTTATCAAATGAAAGGCATAAGGGTTATTTGCATCTTTTAAAAAATCATTAATATAAAGCCAAAAATTTGACTGGATCAATGGGTCAAACAACCTGTTATACAAAAAAATAACTATTTTTGGTTTTTCATGCATAAAAGTGAGTTCCTTCAAAGATGTAAGTTGTGTTGATCTAAGTACGAAATAATAGTATCTAACTGCTTAGAATAGGTATTATTCTCAGCAAAAGTGACTCTCTCTTTTTGTTTTTCAGCACTATTATAGAAAGATAAGTCAGAAATAACCCTTTCAAAAGTTTCTAAATAATCTTTTGAGTCATCTACCATCTCAAGTAGATGCCGTTTATCTTTGTATTCATCAGTATAGGTAGCTACCGTTACTTTTCCACTGCCTAGGTACTCCATAACCTTGTGCGGACTTGCCTGATCCCGATGAAATTCCATCTTATATGCCAACAATAAGACATCACTCTTAGAAAGGATATTTAAAATCATCTGACTATCAACTCTCCCCCACCAATTAATATTTTTGTACCCTTTACAACTCTCATACAACGGTTCATTTCTTTTGCAAGCGCCAATAAAATGAAATATTACGTACGGAAATTTTTCAATTGTATTAGACAACAACTTTACATCTAAATAAGCCATATTTAGGTTGCCTACATACATCACATTAATCTTATGTTCTTGTAATTTTTTTATATTTTCTATACTCAATAACATTTTAGTATTTGAGTATTCTGCAACTGCATGATGAATCTTATATACTCTTACCTTACTGAAATACAATTTTTTCTTAATAATATCCGTAGTACAAAAACATATATTCGCCGAGGAAGCAGCTTCTTTAACATGAAAATTTTGATTAAGATCTACTTGATGATAGATCTTTGTGCGACTACCAGCAAAACCCATGTCATAGAACCTTGAGTTCTCAAACAACCACACCGTTGTAAACTTTTGACCAATGATAGCTTCTAGTTTTTCAAGCCACCTTCTCTCAAGAAGGTTACGGAGTTTCTGAGGGTAAAAGCGTAATCCTTTAGCCACTTGAGGAGCTGACACTTCCCATAGGTTTTGCTGTTTAGTCTCATTGACTTCTATTTGTCCTAACGTATTGTCAGGAGGATTTAAAAAGTATACCCTCTGTCCACGCATGGCTAAAGTTTCTGCATAATGATGCTTACTGACAAAATGTCCATTCCATGGTTCAGGAGAGATAATCAAGATTTGAGATCTGTTCTCTTCTTTAGAACCATGCATTTATCAGCACCTTATATTGTTTTTTTATACTGTCGTTAGATAGGTAGGCATCTGCCTTTAATGCAATAGCTTTTCTATCATAATACGCTAGGTTAGATGCAAGTTCAGTTAATTTTACATACCACTCATCAGCACTGTTCTCACCTAATGTTAAAAAAGACGCTTCATCTGCATATTCTAAAATAGCAGGTATCTTAGGACCGATCAAAGGCACACCACAACACAAGGCCTGAGCACATACCACTGAAAATGTTTCGTATTCCGAAGAAAACAGATAAGCGTCACTTGTTGCTAACGCTTTTGCTATCTCTTTTTTGTTCATTTTCCCTAAAAAAGAAACATTGTTTTCAAAGTTATTTTCTTGAGTATATGCCTTCATCTCTTCGAGAAGTTCTCCATAACCACCTATGTTTAAGTGAAAAGACACCTTAGCTGCTGCAAGATTTGCGAACCCTTCCAACATGGGGAAAGGATTTTTGATCTTTCTCCAGTTGTTTACCACAAAGAAAACAGGTGTTGTGTTTTTGTTATGTTGTTCTTCATAAAAAAAACACTTTTGATCTATGACATTGGGTATTACGGCAGAAGGAAAGTTTACAGATCCGGCAAACTTTTGAAGGTCTGTGAATAGTGCTTTAGAAACTGTAATAACTGGGAGGCCTTGTCTAAATATGTATTTCATTCTATTGAGTTTTTTTGTGGACAGAGGCATATAAAAATTAAAATGATACGCAGACCAATGCTCAGAAATAAGCACTGGAGTTCTAACGATTTTCTTCCACCAACTATAATAGGTCAAAAGCGGATAAGCAATATGAAAATGTAGAAGATCATACTTCTTATAAGGCGTTTTAAACAGAGCCCAAAGAAGTAACAATGTAGTCAAGACTTCAATAACTTTTGTAGACTTAAGACTTGTTAAGAGGTAGTACCCTTCTTCATTGTCTGAATAAGTTAGATGCCGGTATTCAAACAACTTTTTTCCACTTCGCACTTGGACGTTGAGTAAATGACTTTCAGTCACCTCAGAGAAAACATCAAACTGCTCTTTAACAAAGATGCCTTCTAGGTCATCCCATTTGTTTGGATACCAGCTTGTGATGTGGAGAACTTTTTTCATACCAGCTTTACTTGGTGTATCTATAGTGTTCAGTATTAAACCTTATATGTTTAGCAGGGACACCACCAACTATCTCAAAAGGTCTTACATCTTTAGTTACCACAGCATTCGCCCCAATAATCGCATAATTACCAACAGTAATACCATGTTTAATAAACACATGATCTCCAATCCAAACATAGTCACCAATTATTGTGTCAGCTTCTATATGATTATGTGTCACATGATATTCATCAGCTGTTGGTAAACTCAGAGAGTGACCTTTTGATGTAATTGATACATACCTCCCAATTGCACAATACTTACCTATAACAACTTTACTGGTATCTCCACTGGAAAAGGTACATCCGTTATTCGTATAGGTACCACTACCGATCATAACGTTACCTATCAAATTAGTATCAGATATAATTACCGTTTTATCAAAGTCATATTTTTTCCGATTGAGTTGGTCTTTATATTCATTTGCCTGCGCTAATAATTTTAAAAAGAGTTCGTATATCCATCGCTTTATCATAAATAGATACCCTTTCGTACACAATATAAAAACGTTCGCCAATTTATTAACTTCAACGGATCATGTTTAATTGCTTTTATAGAGTATTTTATTGCCTTGCTATAGTAGTTCCAATACATATAATACGCAGCACCTTCTCTAAAAACAAGCCCTTTATCTGTTTTGTATTCTACCGTTATTTCATCAAAATAAGCATCTACGAGTTCATTTTGGTTACACATTAAATCATCTATACCAGTTAATTCTCGTTGTTTTGCTAAATATACAACTACATGGTACAAATTCTTATTTCTTATTGTAAATTCTTTTCTACATAAAGACGTTTCTAAAATTCTATAATTATATAGAGGTTCATCAATATTAGTACATATACCTTTTTGAAATAATCTATATGCTAAATCTGTATCTTCATAATTATCATTAAAATATTCTCTATATATACAGTTACTGTCTAATGAACTTTTCCTGAAAATCATTGTTGGTCCATGGAACTGCCCATTAACCTTAATAGACTCTTTTAATTCATCATAATTTGTAAAAGGAATAAAGTTTTCAATTACTTCTCTATCTGTGTCAAACGACAAGTAACCTGTTCCACACATAATACGCTTTGAACTATTTTCTAACCAAGCCAACTGTTTTTCAAATCTAGATTCATTTGACCAATCATCAGCATCATGGACAGTGATATACTTTCCTTTCGTTAGGAGAAAGAGTCTGTTTACAGTTTTTGTTTTCCCACTGTTTTCAGTATTGTGGGAAATTACTATTCGTTTATCCTTATAACTATCAATAATTCGTTGAGTATTATCTGTTGATCCATCGTCTGCAATAATTAGCTCAAAGTCGACAAAGGTTTGATTCAATATACTATCAATACATTCCCTAATGTATAGTTCCACATTATATGCTGGTAATATAACTGATAAGATAGGATTAGAATCAACTTTTGATAGCATAAATCATTCCAGCACGCTTAGAATATGGATAAAAAGACATATTAGTAAATCCATTTTCTTGTAACCATTGTTCAATTGGCTTTGGACCTTTTTCATGCCATTCCATCATAATTAGGTCACAACGTTCTAACATCTTTAGAGGGATTCTTTCAATAAGATTATATTCTGCGCCTTCACAATCTATCTTCATTATAAACCTTTTAGAAGAAAAATCATTCACGATAGCTAATAGAGGTTCAAAAGCATTTTTTATATAGATTTTTTCAATAGCACTTTCTGTAATATTTGAACGAATATAATCTGTTCCTTGTATCCCAACCTGTCCTCTAAACTCAGGTGCATACGGAACAGAAAGGACTTCATTACATCCTCCTAAACCATAATTACGTGCGTCAATTTTACCATCAAGATCATTTAATGCAATATTTACTTTGCCTTGATTGTATGTGGGTGTAAAAGGTTCAAAATAGATTATTTGTGGTATTTGCTTAACTTTTGCAAAATAACATGAGGCATAAGATACATTCATACCTATATCTATAAGCAGATAGTCTTCCATGTCATGTTGTAGGTTGAAATTATATACTCCTTCCACAAATATTTCTTTTAATATAAACAACTCTTCAGCTGTCTGTACTTCAAACGTTAATGTATCTAATGTTATAAATAATTTATGATTTTCTATATTAAACTCTGCACCTCGTAATTGCTTTAAAACAAGTGCATTTTCATAACCTTGCAGTAAAAACCTGAATAGGTTATGTTCAAGGGTTAAATCTAACTGTTTTAATGCTACAAACTCTAAATTTTCTGAAAATTCTTCTGGATAGTCTAGCTTCAAAACTGTCAAAGCATGGTTCCAACTATTCGGGTTATAATATCTCAATTTTATTTTATTTATAATTCTTTCTAACTTATGCATCTTATTTTCTTTTCAAAATAATTTTTTTATATATCAAACTTCTTTCTTCTTTCGAAAGCAGTATAAATGAAGCACTTGAATATACAAGTAGACTAATCCCTATACAAAACACACCTAAATTAAACCAATCATCCATAATAAGGTATCTTTTAAAAGAATATATGATAGCCATGATAAACATAAAATAGCCTACAGACATACCGAGTATCTTTAAAAACTTCCATCTATTCATGTTTAAAATTCTAGCAACGTATATGACCAAAAACAGTGCAAATACTATTTCAATGATTAATTTGACTAGCAGTACACTCCATAGTCCCAATCCAGCCTCTGTCATGAGCATATAAAGACTAACAATACTGACACCCCCTAAAATAAGAGAAATGATCGCTGGTAGTTTTACCTTGTTGTATGATAGCGTAATAGTAAAAAGAGTGCTCATTGGGATTGCAATGATGAAGAACAACATAGAGAAAGAGACCATGTCATGTAAATAACTATACTGTTTTCCTAACCAAAAGTGTATGATGTTTTCTGACAGACCTATAACCATTGCTAAAGGGAGAACAAAGACTAAAATCATTACTTTAGAAGAAAGCAAAGTGAACTGTTTTAGCTTTTCAAATTCATCATTTGCGAAGTAGATCATAATTACAGGAGTCAATATACTGGCTACAAGTGTAAAAAAAGTTCGAAATATACTTGTAAACTGTAATATTATTGCGTACTCACCTGTAGCTTTTAAGCCCAACCATTTATTGATAAGATATAAATCTATATTACCAAGAAGTAAAACACCAACTTGATTTATAAGTACCCATGTAGACATTTGAGCTAATTCTGCAACTCGATGGCGAGAAAAAGATGATATTTTAACTTTTAATTGCGGCGTATACTCTCTAAAAAAATATAAAGTTGGTAATACAGCGCTCACCGCTGCCAGTAGATTTGCTATACCTATATATTTTAAAGATGGTTCATCATAAGCAAAAAAGAACACAATAATGACAACACGAACTAAATTTTGAATAATATCAATCATCCGTAAAATATCTAAACGGTTATAAGCGAACATCGACGTTGCAAAAACAGATCTAAAAAGAGAAATAGAAAAACCTAAAAAGGTCAATCCGAAAAGCCATGTTGCATCATTCACAAGTTCTTTTGGTATACTAAAGAAGTACGTAATATCGCTTAATACAGCGCCCATGATGACAACTTGAAAGATGATAAAAGTAAAAATAACACCAATTGATGTGTTGAAAATTTCATTGGCATCTCTGTCTTGATGTTTCTGTAAAGCTATAAGTAAAAACCTATTAATTGACATGTTAATAGCATTAATTATTACACTAACGTATTGAGAAAAAAACATTGCCAGTGGTATCAGACCATAAGCAACAAGGCCTAAATGTTTTAATAAATAAGGCGTTAACCAAAGTCCAATAATAATAGTAGAGAGAAAAGACAAAACATTTACAACCAAATTTTTAGGAACTTGTTTATGAAACTGTCTACTCGCTTCCACCTTTACATTATTCAACTAATCACCTACTTTATTTCTAATTGAAATTATATTTACACAAAAGCTAAATACATCTTACCTAAAGTCAATACTAATTGTATGATTAAAGGTTGAAAGATCTGATTATAATCGAACTTGTTTCACCTAAACTTTCTATTTATCTTATATTTCATTCAACACTATCTATAACGGAGCATTGTGCTTCTCAACCGCATCTACTAACGCCGACTTCTCATCCGAAAGGCCAAAGTGATAGTCAAGTCCAACTGTTCCAACTAAAGAGTTGTCAGGGTAAGCAGTGTTGACTAGTACAAACTTCCAACGACCCTCTACATAACCACTAATCTGGTCTGTGAACATGTAACGAAAACCAAAACCTAAAAGAGAAATAGGGCTGTTCACTTCTTTGTTGTACTTACTTTGCATCTCATACCCTAGTCCACCTTTGGCATAAAGGCTATAGGTTCTCTCTGCTGAAAAGTCAAAGGCAACACTTGCTGCCATGATCCTGTTTGTAGCATCTTTCGTTGCTTCATCGCCGGTGAACGTTTTAAAGAGTTCTATGTACTCTCCATGAAAGGTGACAGCCTCATTAAAATGGTAACCCAAATACACTCCAACACCTACGGTTGTTCGTCTTGCTTCTGTCTGCGTACCATCAAAAGTCGCCCCACCTATCAATCCAACATCCCAGTCATAATCTTTGTAAAAAAGTGGTGCATGTGCTTTAGTGGTCGCATTTACCTCTTGTAAGTCTGCTAACGTCAGTACCCTCTCAGGCTTAGCATCTGCCATTATCTCAGGTTCTGTTGCTGCTGACAGTGATGCATAAAAAAGTGTCAAAACAATAAAAAAATATTTCACGCACTACTCCACATAATTTTAATAGACAAGTATACCGTTTCTTACCTTACTCAGTTGTCATATGGTCAGGAGAGGGGTACTAGAGAGTTATTTAGTCCATTTAAATATATCTAAGATAACGATCTTATTTTCTTGCACCAAATAAGGAATGGTGTAGCCTTTAAAGATTAGGTCTCTAATCTCTACATTGTCAAACCAGCGTGATTTTCGGAACTTGTATGGCAATGGTGGCAGGTTTTCTATCTCTTTTTTTAGATCTTTTTTAAAGCTATTGGCTCTTGTTTTACTATCTTGCGTAATATAATTCCATATGCTTATAAACTTTGTAGAAAACTCATCATCATACTCTATAATCAACGCGTACGACTTTCTATCTCATCCCAAACCTGTTGATGACTTTTAAGCGTAGCTGGTGACGTAACAACTTTTTCATGAATAGAGAAAAGCTCATTTTGTTTTTCTATAAAAGCTTGATCTTTGATTTCTACTTTATCAATAATCACATCTTTTAAACCATTCAAAACATCTAAGACCTTTTCACTCATACCAGCTTTTGTCTCTATCTGAATTATCATAACCTCACCTCATCCTTAATCGTTATATTTTAACATATTTTTTGCTAGCTCTTCTAATTTGTGTGGTTTAGTGTCAAAAGTGCTTTCTACACATGCTCCACATACCACTCTATCGCCTCTTCCATACCTTGATAGATATCGTGCGTCGGTACATAACCAACAAGTGTCCTAGCCTTGGTGATGTCAGCGTTGGAGTGGCGGATGTCGCCAGACCTAAAGTCTCTGTAAACAGGATCTTTAGGAATTTTGAATGATGAATTTTTAATTTTGAATTGCTCTGTAAGACTGCTCGATATAAGCTTGTAGAGTTCATTAAGCGTGTTACGTCCACCTACAGCTACATTAAAGGCTTCGCCAAAAGCGTTCTCATTTGTTGTCAGACCAGCTAAAACGTTCATCTGGATGACATTAGCGATGTAGGTAAAGTCTCGACTTGTCTCCCCATCACCGTTGATGTAGACTGCTTCGCCTTTGATGAGTGAGCTTACCCACTTAGGGATAACCGCTGCGTAGGCTCCATCAGGATCTTGTCGTTTACCAAAAACGTTAAAGTAGCGAAGACCGATAGTCTCAGTACCATAGGTCTTAGTAAAGACACCTGCGTAAAGTTCGTTACTCATCTTCATAACCGCGTAAGGCGACAGTAGTTTTCCTGTTCTCTCTTCTACCTTTGGAAGCTCTTGCAAATCACCATAAACAGAACTCGACGAAGCATAGACAAAACGTTTTATCCCCGCATCTTTAGCCGCTGTCAACATGTTAAGAAAACCGGTAATATTAGAGTTGTTCGAAGTGATGGGGTCAGCGATAGAACGAGGAACAGAACCAAGTGCCGCCTGATGTAAGACGATGTCAACTCCTTGACACGCTTTTTGACAGCTAGCAAGGTCAGCAATGTCTCCCTCTATAAAGGTGAGGTTCGCTCTTTGTGCTTTACTGAGAGAGACTAATGCCTCATCTATGTTCTTTTGATAACCCGTAGAAAAGTTGTCAAGACCGACTACTTTTTGGTTGTTCTTGAGTAAAAACTCTATAAGGTTAGAACCTATAAAACCAGCACATCCTGTGACTAGCCACGTTTTAGGAGTGTTATTGAGAGCATAACTGATCTCCTCTAATATTGAATTATTTTTCATTTTTTTCTTTAAATTTTTCTATAATTTCTTGAAGTTCATCTAATTCTTGAGAAGCCGCATCCCAAACAATCTGTGGATCAACACCAAAGTATTCATGAACAATAAAGTTACGAAAATCCTTAATAGCTCGCCAAGGATAATCAGGACGAACCTCACTCAAGCTATCAATCACTTTAGAAATAGCTTCACCAATCACAATGAATTCTCTGATGGTAGCAGAATAGATCATACGATTTTGATAAAACTCTTCATAATCAATCCCGTGGGTAAACTCTTTGATCGCAACTATAGATTCTAATGCATCATCTATATAGAGTTTATTACTACGTTCAGACATAGATAATGTCTTTTAATATCTGCTTTTTAGCGGCTGGCTTTAACGCACTCTCAATCCCAAGATCCACTTTCTTATGTAGTCTATCTTCTAAATAGTGTAAGAGTGTAAAAAAACTACGAAACTTATTACTGCTTTCTATTTCAACAGCAATATCAATATCACTATCTGGTGTAGCTTCTTCTCTCGCATAACTTCCAAAAAGTCCCATTTTTTTTACACCAAACAACCTATGAATCTCTTGTTTGTGTGTTTTTAAAAAATGCAATATTTCATCTCTTTGCATATTATTACCTCATATTTACATTGTGACTATTTTATCACAACTTCCCGTCACTATTTTCTAACACCGACTTTATATCATAAAGAACACACTTCGAACGATCAATGCCTAAACACAGTTCTTCTTGTATAAACAGATCATGGGCTACTGCTAAGATAACGGCATCGTAGTTTTGTATGTCTAAACTTTTCTTAGGCGTTAACGTGATCTTGTATTCTCGTTCGACCTCTTTTGGATCTGCCCAAGGGTCATACCCATCGACCTTTGTCCCAAACTCTTGAAGCTCCGCTATCAAGTCAATCACCCTTGTGTTACGAATGTCCGGACAGTTCTCTTTAAAGGTCATACCAAGGACTAAGACACGGTCACCTTCGATCTGTTTTCCTTTTTTCAACATGAGTTTTATGACTTGACTTGCTACATAAGTACCCATGTTGTCATTAAGACGACGCCCTGCTAAAATGATCTCAGGGTTATAACCGACCTGTTGTGCCTTGTAGGTCAGATAATACGGATCAACACCAATACAGTGTCCCCCTACTAGACCCGGTTTAAAAGGAAGAAAGTTCCACTTCGTACCGGCTGCTTCCAAGACCGCGTCTGTATCGATGTCCAGTTTGTTAAAGATCATGGCGAGTTCATTGACAAAGGCGATGTTGATGTCACGTTGGGAGTTTTCGATAACTTTGGCCGCCTCTGCGACTTTAATGCTTGGTGCGAGGTGCGTACCCGCTGTGATGATGCTTTTGTAAAGTACATCAATGATCTGCGCACTTTCAGGGGTAGAACCCGAAGTGACCTTTAAGATCTTAGTAACCGTATGTTTTTTGTCACCTGGGTTGATGCGCTCAGGAGAATAACCGCAGAAGAAGTCATCGTTAAAAGAGAGTCCACTGATCTTTTCAAGCAGAGGCACACACTCTTCTTCCGTCGCTCCAGGGTAAACCGTAGACTCATAAATGACGATGTCACCTTTTTTAAGTACTTTCGCCACTGATTCTGTCGCTTTGATGAGAGGTGTTAGGTCTGGTCGCTTATGCTCATCCACAGGGGTAGGAACGGTAACGATAAAGATATTACACTCGGCAATGTCTCTCAAAGTCTTCGTAAACGAGAGTTGCGCATTTTGAACAACCTCACTAAGCACCGCTTGTTCGACCTCTAATGTTCTATCATACCCACTGTTTAACTCATCGATCCGCCACTGTGCGATGTCAAAACCAATGGTCTCATACTGCTTTGCGAACTCTACTGCTAGAGGAAGTCCCACGTAACCAAGACCTATAATTGCTATTTTATGTTGCATCAATAATAATCCAAAATTATATTTGTAACACATTATACATTGCTAATATCAAAAAGTTATTCAATGAAGGAAATAAAGAGAAAAAAGTTGTTTTATAGAGGAAAAAAGCTTACCCACCTGCAGAAAATGCAGGCTTCGCTATTGTGATGTGTGGTTTATACTTTTGAGTGTCTACTTAGACACTTAGTTTTGATTTGATCTTTTCAAACTTTTTAGTTCCGATGCCCTTGACCTCCATAAGATCAGCCTTAGTCTTAAACTTATGTGCTTTACGATACTTCACGATCTTCTCTGCAGTACCTTGACCAATACCTGGCAAAGTTGACAACTCTTCGATAGAGGCAGTGTTTATATTGACCGCCCACAGTGATACACTCAACATTAATGCTGATACAAATGCTAAAAATTTCATTTTAGACTCCTTTTTATTATTAAACTTGAAAAGAGACTTTCAAATTCAACTAAGAACAGATTACAAAAAGTAATATTAAATCTATATTAATTTATTCTAACATTTATAAATATATTATAATTTACAAGTGCTTGATTGACAAAATCCACAAAAGTAAGTAAAATAGTAATACTAAAGTTACTACTTACGAGGAAATAGATATGAAAACAATAACACTAAAAACTGATGACAGTTTTTTTGACAAAGTCACAGCACTGGCAAAACAGTTACATCTCAGTAAAAGCGAACTTATTCGTCGTTCTATTAGTGAGTATGAACTTGTCGTGCAAAAGAAGAAGATGAAAGAGCAGATGAAAAAAGCATCCATGTTGGTTAGAGAAGAAGGTATTAAAACCATTCAAGAATTTGATAGTACTCTAGATGATGGCTTAACAAATGTTTAGCAGAGGGGACATACATCTAGCAAAACTCTACCCAAGTAAAGGTCATGAACCCGGTAAGACAAGACCTGTTCTCATCCTACAGACCGACATGTTAAATCACATAGACCATACGACGGTAATTATCGTCCCACTGACAACACAACTCATTGATGATGCTTATCCACTACGGCTACGTGTAACACGGAGAGAAGCCTTGCAAGAGACATCAGAACTTTTATGTGACCAAATACGTGCAATCGATGTCAAACGACTACTTCCCACTAAAATTGCTTCTTTGAGTACTAAAGAACTCATTGCTGTTGAACAACAGGTACAAGCTATTTTGGATTTTAATTAAGCCTATTTATCGATTACTTGTCGTCGTAACATTTCCGTAAAAACAAAGTACAAGACAATCGTGTTTAATCCAAAAAGAACCAAGCTTAATGACTGATTACCGCTGTCTACGATTAGCAGACCCGTTATGGAGTACATAATTTGTAAGATCGCTAAAAAGACCACTGTTCTTTTAACATCTTGGTTAAAGAAGTTGAAGAGAACGTGGTGTAGGTGCGTTTTGTCTGCTTCAAACATGGACTTACCTTGGCGTTTTCTACGAACCATTACTATAATGGTGTCCATAAGTGGAACGGCGATAAGAAACAAGACCGTGACTGGGTGCACGTGAACAGCTGCTCTGATGACTAAGAGACCAATAATAAAGCCGAGAACCAGAGAACCGCTGTCCCCCATAAAGATACTTGCTGGGTTCCAGTTGTAAACCATAAACGCCAAAAGGCTAGCCACAAAAGAACCTGCGAGCAACATCATAAAGTAATCCCCACTGTTATAGCCTATGCTGAACAGTGCGATTAAGATGACGATGCTCAGAGAACCTGCCAAACCATCAAGACCATCCACGAGGTTAAGTGCATTTGTAAAACCGACAATAGCGAACACGGTAAAGGGTAACGCCAACCACCCTAAGGTGATCTCTAAACCAAACAGCGTACCTAACGTCGTCACAGCGATACCATCAAAATAGACCATCAAAGCAGCAAATGCCAACACAATAAACTTAGTGTTTGGTGAAGTATCTTGATGATCATCCAAGACACCCACAATGAAAACAAAAAGCGTCGCTAAACAGACTAAGTAATGATCTGCCAATAGACTAAAGTCAAAAAATGGCTCCACTATTGCAATAGCAAGAAAGATCCCTATCCCCGCTCCACGAGGATGATGACGTGTGTGCATACTACGCTCATTAGGCACATCCACCAGACCAAGCTTAAGTGCATTTTTAATAATCAACTTAATGAGAACAAGGGCAACAATAAAGATAAGGATAAATTCGAAAATCATATGAAAAGTTCTTTAGCTATATTTTAGAAAAATATTTTATCACTAATTGTATTACAAGCTGATTACATCAAGCGTATCTGTCCACAGATTAACGAATTAGAATTGGCGAAAGAAAAGCTTACTTTTCACATCAATTTTGATTTTATCGCGGCGCATAGAGAGGAAGCATACTTATGTACAAACGATAAGATAAGAGATATCCTGAAAACTAGCTTTCAAGGGCTATTTTTTCTTTAATCAAGGCAGAGACTGACGAAGCATACTTATGTATGTGAGTTAGTTGATAACGCCGAGTAAAGGAAAAAGAGTCATTGAAAGTGGCTCCGGATGCTGGATTCGAACCAGCGACCAAGTGATTAACAGTCACCTACTCTACCACTGAGCTAATCCGGAATATTAAAAGAAGTCTCTTTTCAAAGTGGTGGACAGCGAGAGATTCGAACTCTCGGAAGGGTTACCCCTTCGCATCCTTAGCAGGGATGTGGTTTCAGCCACTCACCCAGCTGTCCATAGCGCTTGAAAAGAGAACGTGATTATACAGAGGAGGTTCTAATACGAACCTTAAATAATCAGTAAATTAAAGTTTTTCTATAATTTTAGCTACAACAGCAGCAGGATCTTCTGCTTGATAGATAGGACGACCAACTACAATGAAGTCTACTTTCTCTTCATGTGCTGCTTCCACCGTTGCCACACGTTGTTGATCACCTGCATCTTCACCAAAGGGACGGATACCTGGTGTAAGTGTCAAAAATTTTTCAGAAGTAACTGACTTTATAGACGCGCTTTCAAAAGCAGAACAGACCACTCCATCTAGTCCTGCTTCGTAAGTGTCTTTAGCAAACTGGTCCGCCTTAGCCGCGATCTTCTCACCATAAACAGCACTGAACTCATCTTCATTAAATGATGTCAAGGCAGTAACAGCTAAGACCAATGGACGTTGTTCATACTTCTCTAAACGTGCCATAACTGTCTTCATCGCGCGTTTACCTGCTGAGGCATGGATGTTAAACATATCTACACCAAGCCCCATGATGGACTCTGCTGCATCTGCCATGGTGTTAGGGATGTCATAAAGCTTTAGGTCCAAAAAGATTTTACACTCATGGTTAATCGCCTTAAGTGCTTTGAGAAAAGGCTCACCATCGCGTATGTACGCACGAAGCCCTACTTTTAACCAAACAGGATAGTTTTTGATCTTCTCTACTAGTGCTAGGTTCTCTTCCATCGTGGGAAGGTCAAGTGCTACACATAATTCCATGATATGCCTTTGTTATAGATATTTCTTCCTTGCTAAAACACAATCGAATGCAGTAACTAGTGGATTTACCCAAGGGTATTCCCTTTGGTCCCTGTCTACACAGGAATGACGGAAATCATAAATGTGATTATAGACCATAGTTTCTATAACCGTGATGAAATGAGCTTACAATTTTCTTGACGTATGTCGCTAACTATTTACTCAAGAAGTATTATAATTCTTCAAAATATTTCACTATTAAGGATAGACAGATGGCAACTAAAACAGAACTACTTGGAAAAATCGACCCAGCAATCGCAGAGCGTATTAAAGGTTATGACACGCATCCAGAGAGTGATGATATCTTCGGAGTATTTGCCGATGTTGTCTATAAAGATGACAATGAAGCGTTTAAAGCACTTGTTGATGCGGGTGCAGACGTTAACATGCAAAACAAATATGGTGAGACACTACTTCACATCAGCATACGTCGTGACCGCCGTGAGATGGTTCAAAAACTGATAGAGAGTGGTGCTGACATCAACCGTCCAGACGCACCAGGCTGGACACCACTCATGGAGTGTGTCATGGATGACATGCCTGAGCTTTGTAAAGTCCTACTAGAGGCAGGTGCAGATAAAAGCATTGCCAATGCAAGAGGTGCTACTGCCGGGATGTTGGTACAGAAGTTTGGACGTCAGAGCATGATGGGAATGCTATAACTAAATGTTGAATGTTGAATGTTGAATGTTGAATGTTGAATGTTGAATGTTGAATGTTGAATGTTGAATGTTGAATAAGATGACACAGGTCATCTTTGAAAAATCTTAAAATACTAAACAATTGTAACATTGCAGGTTCCGGATCACGTCCGGAATGACGGGTTGATTAACCCTGAACCATCTTTGATAATTTTTCTACAATACTTGGATCTTCAAGTGTTGAGATGTCTTGTGTTACCTCTTCACCCTTAGCAATAGTACGTAAAATACGACGCATAATCTTTCCAGAACGTGTCTTTGGAAGACCTGGTGCAAAGACCATGTCATCACAGATCGCGATGTTACCAATCTCTTTTTTGATGATGCTGTTAATCGCTTTGACCTCTTCAACCTCATCAGCTACACCCTCGTCTGACTTAAGTACGATGTAGGCGAAGATGCCCTCACCTTTTAGTTCGTGTGGCTTACCAACAACGGCAACTTCAGCAACATTGTTGTGCTTCTTGATCGCTGCTTCAACTTCTGCTGTTCCCATGCGGTGACCAGAAACGTTGATAACATCATCAGTACGACCTGTGATCGTAATGTAACCATCTTCATCGTAACGTGCGCCGTCACCTGTAAAGTAGACAGCTTTTCCATCTTTTTGAACATCACCGAAGTATGACTTCTTATAACGCTCTTCGTCACCCCAAACTCCACGGATCTGCGCTGGCCAAGGTTTTGTGATACACATGTAACCTGTCTCACCTACTTCAGCTATTTCGCCCGTAGCAGGGTCTAAGATCTCTGCCATAATACCTGGTAGTGGTAGTGTTGCACAAGCTGGCTTGATCGGTGTTGCACCTGGTAGTGGAGAGACGATGTGACCACCTGTCTCAGTTTGCCAGTAAGTATCAACAATCGCACACTTAGAGCTACCAACCTCTTCGTAATACCATTTCCATGCTGGTGGATCAATAGGCTCACCAACCGTTCCAAGTACTTTTAGACTAGAAAGATCATACTTCGCCGGTTCATTCTCACCCATTTTGTGAAGTACACGAATCGCTGTTGGCGCTGTGTAGAACTGGTTAATGCGGTGGTTTTCTACCATTGCCCAAGGACGACCTGCATCTGGGTGTGTAATAACACCTTCAAACATTACCGTTGTCGCACCCATAGCAAGTGGACCATAAACGATGTAAGTATGACCTGTAATCCAACCAACATCGGCTGTACACCAGTAAGTGTCGTTCTCTTTAACGTCAAATACCCATTCCATCGTCATCTGCGCCCAAAGGATGTAACCTGCAGAGTTATGCTGAACACCTTTTGGTTTACCAGTTGAACCTGATGTGTAAAGTAAGAAAAGAGGATCTTCAGAATCCATCGGTTCTGCTTCACATTTACTTGACTTGTCTTTGATCAGTTCGCTGTATGAGTAGTCACGACCGGCTACCCACGTTACATCTTCGTTGTTACGCTCAACAACAAGAACTTTTTTAACTGGTGTGTCGCCTTCTAATGCCGCGTCAACCACTGGTTTTAGCATGTAAGGTTTTGTCTTACGGTAAGCACCATCTGCAGTAATAACAACTTTAGCCTCTGCATCTTCGATGCGATCTTTCAACGCTTCAGAAGAGAAACCACCAAATACGATAGAGTGAATAGCACCAATACGTGCACAAGCCAGCATTGCGTAAGCCGCTTCAGGGATCATAGGCATATAGATAACAACACGGTCACCTTTTTGAACACCGAAATCCTCTTTAAGAAGGTTGGCAAAACGGTTAACGTTTTTGTAGAGGTCAAGGTAAGTAATGGTCTGAACATCACCACGGTCGCCTTCAAAGATAATTGCCGCTTTGTTTTTACGGGTATCCAAGTGACGGTCTATACACTGCGCTGCAACATTTAGCTTACCGCCATCAAACCACTTAACAAAAGGTGCGTTTGACTCATCAAGAACATTAGTAAACGGCTCGATCCAGTCGATCTTCTCTTTAGCATAATCGCCCCAGAAACCTTCATAGTTCTCTTTGGCTTTGTTCATTAGTGCATGGTACTCATCCATACTACCGATGTTGGCATTTTTAGCAAACTCAGGGTTGGGTTGGAAAATTGTTTTAGTTTCTGACATGATTAACCTTTTATGTGTGCAACGTAATGGCACATGTAATTTATTGGCGTTATGATAACGAAGCAAAAAGTATATACCATTAATCGATAGAAATGAGAAATGGCTTTAGAAAACTTTCAGGTTCAGTAATCTTACACCTTTAATGATCGGAAGCACCTTCAGCACCGATACCTGTCTCTGAACGAATAAACTGCTCATTAAACGCCACTCGTTCACTGCTCGCAGCTTCCGACTTGTCCGTAATCGAGAAGAACCAGATCCCCACAAAAGCAACGCTCACTGAAAAAAGTGCTGGGTACTTGTAGGGGAAGATAGCTTCCGCATTACCTAGTACATCAACCCAAACTATCGGTCCTAAGATCACAAGTAAGACAGCTGTTGCTAGGCCTAGTGATCCACCTATAAACGCCCCACGTGTTGTCAAGTTTTTCCAATAAATTGACAAAAAAAGTAGTGGAAAGTTAGCACTCGCAGCTATGGCAAAGGCAAGTCCCACCATGAAAGCAATGTTCTGCTCCTCAAAGGCAATACCAAGACCAATAGCAACAATGCCTAAAACTACCGTAGCGATCTTAGAGATTTGCATCTCTCTCTTTTCACAATGGCTATCACCTGCAAAAACATTTGCATATAGATCATGTGAGATAGCTGAAGCACCGGCCAGTGTTAGACCTGAGACAACTGCAAGGATCGTTGCAAAAGCTACTGCTGAGATAAACCCCAAAAAGAGGTCTCCACCAACCGCATGTGACAAATGAATCGCAGCCATGTTGTTACCACCGATGAGTTTACCTAAGGCCAAATATTCTGGATTGGTAGAAACAAGAACGATAGCACCAAAACCGATGATAAAAGTTAAGAGATAGAAATAGCCTATAAAACCGGTAGCATAAAAGACCGACTTGCGTGCCTCTTTTGCATTGCTGACAGTAAAAAATCGCATCAGTACATGGGGAAGACCAGCTGTTCCTAACATCAGTGCTATCGCCAATGAGATAGCAGAGACAGGATCACTAATCAGGCCACCAGGTGCCATAATAGCCTCACCCTTAGGATGAATACTTACCGCTGTCTCAAACAGTTTCTCAGGAGAAAAGCCCATCTTCATCAAGACCATAACTGCCATAAAGGTGGCTCCTGAAAGTAGTAAAACGGCTTTTGTAATTTGAACCCATGTTGTCGCGAGCATACCACCGAAGGTAACATATAGGATCATTAACACGCCAACTAAGAAAACAGCAATTTCATAGTTTAGTCCAAACAGCAGTTGGATTAGCTTACCCGAACCCACCATCTGGGCGATTAAATAAAGCGTCACGGTAGCGATAGACCCAAAGGCGGCTAAAAGACGAATTGGTTTTTGCTTCAGTCGATACGAAGCAACATCAGCAAAGGTAAACTTGCCAAGATTACGTAGTTTTTCGGCTACCAAGAAAAGAATGATTGGCCACCCTACTAAAAAGCCAATGGAGTAGATGAGACCATCATAACCACTAAGGTAAACAAGCCCCGAAATACCTAAAAAAGAGGCTGCCGACATGTAGTCACCTGCGATGGCTAAGCCATTTTGAAAACCTGTAATACCACCACCTGCCGTGTAAAAGTCTTTTGTGCTTTTAGTGCGTTTTGCCGCCCAGTAGGTAATACCTAATGTTGCTCCAACAAAAATCACGAACATCACAATTGCGGCAATGTTTAAGGGTTGTTTTTCCACTTCACCACTTAAGGCTTCACTTGCTGAGAGTAATGATGTCACTAGTAATAAGAGTACAAACCTAATCATGAGAGACTCCTACATCATCTTTAAGCTTGTTTAAAATGCTATCAAACTCACTGTTTGCACGGCGCACATAGATGCCTGTCAAAACAAAAGCTACAATAATAATAAACACCGCTATCGGAATACCAATCGTCATGGTACTTCCTTCATACAAAGCCCTCGCAAAAAGTTGTGGCGCATAAGCAAGTGTCAAGATAAAGGCAAAGTAAAGCAGGAGCATTACGGCTGAAAGTTTTAAACCAAAGGCACGACGCTTTTTAACCAGTTCATGAAAAACAGGATCAGCATCAATTTTCTCATATATTTTTGAATACATCATCACTCCAATATATAGATCTCTCTAAATTTTGAGCTAACTATAATAGAGATAGCTTTAAGAGCATCATCCAGTTTTTCATATTGTAAATTGATTAAGAATTCTCCACTATAATTCGGTCAATTTAATTCAAGGACCTTACTATGGCACTTAAGACATACGATTTTTCTGCAGACGAGATGGCTTCATTTCAATGGGCTAAAATGACAACGAACAAGGGTGTAATGTGGATCAAACTTTACAACGAAGAGACACCTAACACGGTAGCAAACTTTGCTTCACTTGTAAACGATGGTTACTATGACGGACTTAGCTTCCACCGTGTTATCCCAGGTTTTATGGCTCAGGGTGGTTGTCCAACAGGTACGGGCACGGGTGGACCAGGTTACTCGATCGCTTGTGAGACAGACAAGAACACAAGCCGTCACGTAAAAGGAACTCTTTCTATGGCTCACGCTGGACCAAACACAGGTGGATCACAGTTCTTTATCTGTTTCGTACCATGTCCTCACTTAGATGGCGTACACACAGTATTTGGCGGAATCGAGCAAGACGACGCTGACTCTATGGCAGTACTTGACTCTCTTGCAGGTCAAGATGTTATTGAGAAAGTTGAAATTCTCGCTGCACGCTAGTCGCTTCGCGAATTTTAAATTATGAATTTTAAATTATTAATTACAGCACGCCAAGCGTGCCTACCTTCATTCATCATTCATCATTTAAAATTCAACATTACTAACAAGGCTCTCCCTTGTTAGTGCACATCTGCTGTTCTGTTGACTCCCACTTCTTTTTAGAAAAACTGCAAGCTGACTATCCCGAAGAAAAACTAACCGGCTTTTTTTACGATCCAAACATACACCCCTACTCTGAGTACCAACTCCGATATTTGGATGTTCAAAGAAGCTGTAAAAAACTGGGTATCGACCTACTCGAAGGCGAATATGACTTTGAGAACTGGATGAAAGCCGTTCGTGGACTAGAAAAAGAGCCTGAAAAAGGGGCACGTTGTGAGGTCTGTTTTGACAAGCGTTTCTCTGTCAGTGCTGAAAAAGCACTCGAACTCGGCGAAAAAAAGATCACTACAACCCTCCTTGTTTCCCCGCTTAAGTCACAAGAACAGCTCAAACGTGTTGGCGATGCCTTTTATGAAAAAAATGGTGTAGAGTTTATTGCGGTGGACTACCGCGCTGATGGCGGTACCCAAGATCAGAGTCGTGTCACTAAAGAGGAACAACTCTACCGTCAAGACTATTGTGGCTGTATCTTCGGACTGACGATGCAGCGTGACCAGCAAGATAAACTTATGGATGAGATGTTTTCGCCTATATCTAACCAAGTGCTTCCAGCTTCCATCGAAGAACGTCTAGCTATGTATAAAGAGCGTATGGTACTCGAGGACAAAGGTCTTGATTACAAAATCATTCGTCAAAAGTTTCTCAACTACCGTCAATTCTCTTTTAAATTACTAAAAGGAAAGAGACAGGTCATCCCTGCACATGCACTAGCCTACTCATACCTCCCACGTAAACGTGCTCAAGGAAAAGTTGAATACAGCATAAATGATGTCTACTATATGAATCGTGAAGAGGTCTGTTTTATCACACTTCAGCACTACAACAAGCTTGCTAAAACTCATTTCCAAACACTCAATGAGCTGATTTTCCATACACCTCCGATAGAGACTGAAATAGCCTTACGTCATCAACTTTTATCTGTTGCTTACAGTCTCTCTCCTATTATAGTGGTGGAAAATATCATAGAAGGTAAGCTGACAATTAGCCTGGATGCTAAGACCTATGATGACACCAAAGAGTTCTTAGTCAAAATCTAAACTACCCCAACTGTTTTCAATCCCGACAGAGACCTATTTTAGGGCATAATCATCGCTTAACAGACTTTTAGATAAAATAAGCCATTAATTTTACAGGCTGAGAGTTATTACTCTTGACCGATACAAAAGGTTTTACATGCTTATGGACGTTGTTGAAATTCAAGAGATCTTACCACACCGCTACCCTTTCCTACTCGTAGACAGAGTCAACTCTTTGGCCAAAGGCGAAGATATTGTTGCGTTTAAAAACGTCAGTATTAGCGAGCCAGTTTTTCAAGGACACTTTCCAGGTCACCCGATCTATCCTGGTGTTATGATCTTAGAAGGTCTTGCGCAAGCGGGTGGTCTTTTGGCATTTCAAAGTATGGAACTGACTAAAGAAGAGGCAGCTCAAAAAGTTGTTTACTTTATGAGCATCGATAAGGCTAAGTTTCGTAAGCCTGTTCGTCCTGGTGATCGTTTGGAGTACCGTGTAAGCGTTATCAAACGTAAGGGTGACATCTGGATGCTTGATGGAAAAGCCTATGTTGATGACCAATTAGTTTCTCAAGCAGAACTCAAAGCTATGGTAGTCGACAAGTAGCCTCTGAAATGAATATGATTTCTCCTTTAGCTATTATTGAAGATGGTGCTGTGATCGCAGACAATGTTGAGATCGCTGCGCACTGTTTTATCTCTGCACAGACGACCATTGGTGAAGGCACCACCATCGCGCATGGAACTTGCATCTATGGTAAAACAACCATCGGTAAGAACAACCGCATCTTTTCGCATGCTGTGTTAGGTTCGATTCCTCAAGACCTAAAGTTTAATGGCGAAGATGTTGAACTCATCATTGGTGACAACAACACCATTCGTGAGTTCACGCTTTTTAACCCCGGTACTGAAGGTGGCGGAAGCATCACTAAAGTCGGTGACAACAACCTCTTTATGGGTTACGTACACCTCGGTCATGATGTTATCATCGGTGACAACTGTATCTTGGCGAACTGTGCAACCCTTGCGGGTCATGTTGAGATGGGGAACAACGCTGTTATTGGTGGGATGACCCCTATTCACCAGTTTGTTAAGATCGGTGACTTTGCCATGGTCGGTGGAGCCTCTGCACTTTCGCAAGATGTACCTCCTTACTGTATGGCAGAAGGTAACCGCGCAACATTAAGAGGTCTTAACCTGACCGGTCTTCGTCGCCACAGTGAACGTGAAGACATCAACGCTCTAAAGTCCGCTTATAAAGAGCTATTTGAGATGGGTAAGCCCCTTCAAGACGTTGCATCGTCACTTCTTGAAACTACAGAAAATGACTATGTCAAAAACCTCTGTACCTTTATTACTAACACCAAACGGGGTATACCGTTTGAGAGGAAAAATTAATGAGTCAACACCGTAATTGTAGTTTTTGTAATGCTGTCGAAAGCGAAGAGAACCCGCTGATCGCTGGAAACAGTGTCTACATCTGTAAGAACTGTGTCTATTCGGCACACAAGATCATGTTTGGTGACAACCAAGGTGAAGTAAGCGAGAAGGACCAAGAACTTGTCGATGCGACGACTAAACTTATGATCCCAAAAGAGCTTAATGCCTTTTTAGGTGAGTACATCATCGGTCAAGAGAACGCACGAAAACTGCTCTCGGTTGCTGTATATAACCACTACAAGCGTATTTTTAAGACATCACTCGTTACAGATGATGACACTGAAATCGCTAAGTCTAACATCTTACTTATCGGACCAACTGGTTCGGGTAAGACACTGATGGCTCAGACGATAGCGCGTGTTTTAAACGTACCGATCGCGATAGCCGATGCGACTTCACTGACAGAAGCTGGTTACGTGGGTGAAGATGTTGAGAACATCTTGACCAAACTCCTACAAGCTGCTGATGGCGATGTAGAACGTGCCCAGCAGGGTATCGTTTTCATCGATGAAGTGGACAAGATCGCACGTATGAGTGAAAACCGCTCGATAACTCGTGATGTTTCAGGTGAAGGTGTACAACAAGCCCTACTCAAGATCGTTGAAGGTGCTCAGGTCAACCTACCGCCTAAAGGTGGTCGTAAACATCCTAACCAAGAGTTTGTTCAGATCGATACCTCGGGTATCTTGTTTATCTGTGGTGGTGCGTTTGATGGTATGCAAGATATCTTGAAACGTAAACAAGGTGAGAACATCTTAGGATTTGGTCAAGACAAAAAGTCTAAAGATGAGCAGAAACCAACACTCGACATGGTTGAACCTGATGACTTAGTACATTATGGTCTGATCCCAGAGCTTATTGGTCGTCTGCCTATCATCGCTTCACTCAACGAGATCAGTGAAGAGGATATGGTTCGCATCTTAACAGAGCCTAAGAACTCGCTTGTCAAGCAGTACACTAAACTCTTTGCTATTGATGATGTTGAACTTAGTTTTGAAGAAGATGCACTCTTAGCCGTTGCCGCTAAAGCGATCGAACGTAAGACAGGGGCACGTGGTATTCGCGCTATTATGGAAGAGAGCATGATCGACATTATGTACACCCTTCCTGAGTATGCAGGATACGAAGTCATCATTACCAAAGAGGTTATTGCCAACGGTGAAGAGCCTCTTTACATCAAAAAAAGCAATCAAAAAAGCGCATAGGAATAATTTAAATGATATTTAACAAACTCATCGGTCTCTTCTCTAGTGATCTCGCGATCGACCTTGGAACAGCCAACACCCTTGTTATCGCTAAAGGCCACGGTATCATCATCAACGAACCTTCTGTTGTTGCCGTTAAAAATGGCAAGTATGGACAGTCACAAGTTCTAGCCGTAGGTCAAGAAGCAAAAGATATGGTCGGTAAAACACCAGGTAACATCCGTGCTATCCGTCCTATGCGTGATGGTGTCATCGCTGACTTCGACATGACTGAGAAGATGATCCGTAAGTTCATCGAAAAAGCACATGGTCGTAAAGCACTTATCAGCCCACGTATTATCATCTGTGTGCCTTATGGTCTGACACAAGTCGAGCGTAAAGCCGTTCGTGAGTCTGCTCTCTCTGCCGGCGCGCGCGAAGTTTTCCTCATCGAAGAGCCTATGGCTGCCGCTATTGGTGCGGGTATTGATATTCGTGAACCACAAGGCCACCTTGTCGTTGACATTGGTGGTGGTACAACAGAGATTGGTGTTGTTTCACTTGGTGGACTGGTACTTTCTAAGTCTATCCGTGTTGCGGGCGACAAGATCGACCTTTCTATCATCAACTATATCCGTCGTAAGTACAATCTTCTCATTGGCGAGCGTGTTGCTGAAGAGATCAAAATCTCTGTTGGTACAGCCGTCGAACTAGATGAGACATTAAGCTACAACATCACAGGTCGTGATCAAGTTGAGGGACTTTTAAGTTCTATCACTCTGACAAGTGAGGATGCCAGAGAAGCGATGGAAGAACCACTCAAAGAGATCGCAGAAGCACTTCGTGATGTCCTAGAGCAGATGCCACCAGACCTTGCAGGTGACATTGTCAACCATGGTGTTGTTCTTACAGGTGGTGGCGCACTTATCCGTCAACTTGACAAATACCTCTCAGACATCATTCGTATCCCTGTTTATGTTGCGGATGAGCCTCTTTTGGCCGTTGCAAAAGGAACCGGTAAAGCACTTGACGAGATCGACCTACTTCAAGAACTTTTCGACGAATAAGACTTAAGTGACATGAACAGAGAAGTCCTTGGTATCTTTTTACTCTTTGTCGCCCTCTTTGGCGCAGTACTTCTCTTCTCTACAGGGCTACAACGCCCTATTCTCTCACTAACAAACACTATAAAGACCTCCTATCATAACACTGCAAGCAGTATTGGCCAAAGTTATGATGAACACTTTAACCAACAAGACAACATCATTGAGCTACGTAAAAAGCTAGCTCTGTATGAAGAGAGTCATCTGCTTTTACATCAGGTAGCGACCGAACTCAACGCTCTCTTTGTTGAAAATAACTCTAGTTTTAAAGTCAATCCAAACGTAGCCTTGGTTCGTACTATCTCTTACGCTAAATTTGGCGACATAAACCGTGTCTGGATCGACACACCGCCCTTTGATACGTCTAAAGTATATGGTCTTGTTCATAAAGAGAATGTAGCCGGAATCGTCATCATGAAAGAGGGACGAGCATTAGCCCTCCTTAATGGTGCACTTAAAAGTTCATACGCTGTCTATGTTGGTCCAAACAGAGCTCCAGGTATCGTGCATGGCCTCAACAGCGATACCTTAATGGTTGAGTTTATCCCTACGTGGATCAAGATCAAAGAAGGTGATGAAGTGACAACTTCGGGGTTGGATAATCTCTTTTTTCCAGGGCTTAAAGTGGGTAGGATTGTTTCTGTTGAGTTGTCACAGGGATATCAAAATGCTATCATTGAACCCTATTACAAAGCTAGTAATCCTGATTATTTCCATCTTATTAAGAGTATTCGATAAGGTCTGTTTTTCTCTCTTCTTTAGACTTCACCGCATATCTGATTACTTCATAGCAATAGTATTCAACTTTTTACGATGCGGAATTTAGTTCCGCCCTGCATTGCGCTTTAGCTCTTTATCTCTCTGCTCGCACAGAGAGCAAACCTTGAGGAAAAAGAGAGAGTGCGAACGCGGTCACAATAACAACTGGATGTATCCTATACTCTGTGGCAGGAAAGCCAATTAAAGTTGCAACTGTACCAAGACGTAGCGGAAGCGAAATCGAGTCTTTAGTTTTATGGACGTATGTATTATCTTATGATTCTGACACTATATGCTTACTAGCAATTCGGAACCGTAAACTTGTTTATGGCTAGTGCAAACAAATTTACACTTCCAAACTGCTACGACTCAAAAAAGAAAAAATGCCGAACAGTCCAAACAGGGATGAAAGCGAATAGCTTTCACTTTAATAAGATGCGTCACCACTTGCTCTTCATTCGCAACACCTGCAAAGCTGACTGCAAGGAGTGGAGTTACGTTAAGAAAACTGAACTGTTTAAGCGAATAGCGAGTTTTCAGTTTTTAGAAATGTAACGACTGAAAGGAAGGTACTCGATAGCTATCGAGCTTAAAGCCGTTGCGAGCGGTTTTTCTACGATACGAAATTTAGTTTCGTCCTGTACGGCGCTTTAGCACTGTGTGTTTCTCTTTTTTCCGAGAAAAAAAGAGAAAGGGCAGTCGGTATAGTTTAAAACCCACTATTCATCTTACTTTTAATAGGAATACCCTTCAAAAACTGATAAAAAGATTACATCAAAGCACACTCTAAAAAATAAGAAAATATCTCCGCATATTTTCACCATTTTTTAAGCACATTTTCCCTATAATAAGCAAATTTTTACATATTTAAAAGGGTCACAATGCCTAGACGCGAAGACATAAAGACAATCTTACTTATCGGTTCTGGTCCGATCATCATCGGCCAAGCCTGTGAATTTGACTACTCAGGCACACAAGCCGTTAAAACGCTTAAAGAGTTAGGCTACAGAGTCGTACTTATCAACTCTAATCCGGCGACCATCATGACTGACCCTGAGTTTGCTGATCGTACTTACATCGAGCCTATTAAACCAGAGATCATTGCCGAGATCATCAAAAAAGAGAATGTTGATGCCATCTTGCCAACCATGGGTGGACAGACTGCATTGAACGCAGCGATGACGATGCACGAACAAGGCATGCTAGAAGGTGTAGAGTTCTTGGGTGCTAAACCTGAGGCTATCTCTATGGGTGAGGATCGTCTACTTTTTAAAGAAGCGATGCAACGCCTTGGTATGGACCTTCCACACTCACGTTACGCACATAACATGGACGAAGCACTAGAAGCAGCAGAAGAGATCGGTTTTCCGATCATCATCCGTGCTTCGTTTACCCTTGCAGGTGGTGGTTCTGGTGTTGCGTATAACATCGATGAGTATAAGCATCTTGCACAACGTGGTCTTGATGAGAGTCCGGTTAGTGAGATCCTTGTAGAAGAGTCTCTTCTTGGTTGGAAAGAGTATGAGATGGAAGTTATCCGTGACTCTGCGGACAACTGTATCATCATCTGTGCGATTGAGAACTTTGATCCTATGGGTGTTCACACGGGTGACTCTATCACCGTTGCGCCAGCACTAACACTAACTGACAAAGAATATCAGCGTATGCGTGACGCCTCTTTCGACATTCTTCGTGAGATCGGTGTTGATACCGGTGGATCAAACGTGCAATTCTCTGTAGATCCTAAGACAGGTCGTATGATTGTTATCGAGATGAACCCGCGTGTTTCTCGTTCATCTGCACTTGCGTCTAAGGCTACCGGTTACCCTATTGCAAAAGTGGCGACACTACTTGCTGTTGGTTTCACGCTT
>JAJRVE010000198.1 GCA_024277445.1 Campylobacterales bacterium | reverse complement strand
GAAGACACCGATGACTTTTACTTTAAACTCTTAGATGAAGCAGCAGAACGCTGGTCCAAGCAAAACCCTAAACGTATCGCTATTGAGTCTTATGTTCAACTCTTAGAACATGAAGGACGACTACATAAAGAACTTGTCTGTTTTTTCTGCGATAACATGATTACTAAAGATGTCTCACTCATCCGCTCATTTTTACCGGCACATCCAAACTGCTCGCATACCCTGAGTATCAGCCAAGATGGTCTTGTTGAACTATTTGAACAACATTCAAGTCTCTTTTTAAGTGATAAAGAAGTCGATAGACTTTGGTTAGTCATGCTTGAGGGTCTCTAAAAGTTGTTCTTAAAATTGACCACTTATATATTAAAAGCTATAATCTAAAATCTAAAGACTAATAGGTACTTCTATATTAGTAAATATGCTTCACTCTTTAAGAAGCGCTTTGTTAGGTACCATTTTATACCAAGGCTAATCATTTTGACAAAAACACCATATCGTCTAATCACAATTTTCACTGTCTATATCGTGGTCCGTTTACTCGCCATGATTTTCTTTCCACTTCAAGATACCACTGAGGCTCGTTATGCAGAGATGGCTAGGATTATGGCAGAAACAGGGGACTGGATTACTCCCTATTTTGACTATAATGTTCCTTTTTGGGGTAAACCACCATTGGTCTTTTGGTTAGAAGCACTCTCTATTAAACTATTTGGTGTTAATGACTTTTCCCCACGTCTTCCTTCTCTACTTATTACCTTAGCTACAACTGGTATTATGTACCATGTTGTGAAAAAAACGAAAGACCAAGAAACGGCTATTTGGTCTATTACTATTTTTATGAGTACCCTCCTTGTTTTTATACTCTCAGGTGTGGTTATACTTGACCCTGTATTTACGTTCACAACTACCTTGGCCTACCTCTCTTTTATTATGGTCTTAAAAAAGGAAAAAGGGTATTGGGGATATATCTTTTTTCTGGCCATTGCGCTTGGACTACTCTCAAAAGGGCCTCTTGTACTTGTTCTTATAGGTGGTACCATTGGACTTTGGCTACTCGTATCACTAAAGCGCTGGCGTGTTTTCACCCTGTATCCATGGATTAGTGGCATTGTACTCATGTTACTGATAGCCCTACCTTGGTACTTTCTTGCTGAAGCGAAAACACCTGGTTTTTTAGACTACTTTATTGTAGGAGAACACTTTAAACGCTTTACTGATTCAGGCTGGAATGGAGATCTTTATGGTGTAGCACACAGTACACCACATGGTTACATCTGGATACAGTGGCTTTTAGTTTCACTGCCTTGGGGAATTCTTGCTCTATTGATTGCGATTAAAGAGTTGATTACAGCGCGTTCAATTCAACCTATTAAAACATATATTCAAGATGAAGAGTATAGCTTTTACCTTTTATGGGCACTCTTTCCTATGCTCTTTTTTTCACTCTCAGGAAATGTCTTAGCAACCTATGTTCTTCCCGGACTACCAGCATTAGCAATTATCCTAGCAATTCACTTTCAGAATAAACCTCTATTTGCGCATGACAAGAATCGAAGAAGAGCAATCAACTTACTCTATATCATACCCCTGCTCGTTATCATCATACTCATCTATGCAAATCTAAACCGTAGTATTATCCGTACTGAGAAATTTCTTATCCAAAAACATGCTCAAATCGCTAAACCTGACGAACCACTTTTTTACCTAAGAAGAGAGCAGTTTTCAGCACGTTACTATTCCCAAGGGAAAATGGTCTTTCTTACTTATGATGGTCTGAAGTCTATTGAAAATGTCAGAAGTATTAAAAGTTACTATCTTGCGATACCAGAAGGTGAATTACCTCGTGTTGAAAAGATTGTAGGTCATCCGCTTCAAGTAATTGACTCAAGCCGACTTTTTGATCTTGTAAAAGTAGTCCATGATGCTTAAAATATACCTTGCTGGCCCTGATGTTTTTGAACAAGATGCCATAGAACAGGGAAAACGCTTAAAGGCGTACTGTGCACAGTATGGCTTTATTGGTCTTTTCCCGTTGGACAATGAGATAGATCAAAGTGGTACACCATATGAGGTTGCCAAGCGTATTAGAGATGCCAACATAGGCTTAATAGCCGAATGTGATATCGTCTTAGCCAACCTAAATCCATTTCGAGGCTTAGAACCAGACTCTGGAACGGTCTATGAAGTGGGTTACGCCACTGCTTTAGGCAAAAAGGTCTATGCCTACGCCAACGATCATCGAAGTATGTTAGAACGCATTAGAGAACAGCAATCACTCACTCCTTCTGCAACACTCTGCCAGGATGACAAAGTCATCGAGGACTTTGGACTTCCACTTAACTTAATGATGTTAGACATTCTTATCGCTACGGATGTTGAAGAGGCCTTACAAAAGTTACAAAATGAGTTTAACGACGTTTAGAAGCGTTCTCATACTTGTAGTAGTAGTTCTCTAACTTAAGACGTTTATCTTTATAGCCTGACTTCGTCTCGGCCGCATCATAAAGATAGAGATAATGTTTACACTCGTTTTTATCCGCATCTTTGTAGATCTTCTGTGTTAATGTTAAAAAGCTATCAACACTTACATTTTGATCAAAGAGTTTTATGGAAAGGCGATACTTACGAACCTCTTTAGCACGGTACTTTGGCCAACGTGGCGATACTTTCAGCGCATCTTCACCAATCGTCACACTAAAGATGTATTCTGCTTTTCCGCTCTTCTTGTTTGCCCAGCATGGTGGGAGTTCATTGCCTCCACCCATGTTCAGTCGACGGGTCAAGTAACTCACCTGCCCTTTTAAGATGTCTTGCGCATAGAGCAGTTCATCTTTACTCATGTTGGTAAACTCTTTTAGAAGCTCTGCTAGTTTTTTGTTTTCAGTAGTTAGAAGCTTTAACTCGTCATCCTCTTTTTTCAGTGTTTTTTCCAAGGTCTCAAGTTTATCGAACACTTTTTTAAGATCGTCCGTAGTGTTGATGTCCTTCATCATCTTTAGTAGCGACTCTTTACGAGAGAGTTGGACCTTAAACTCTTCATCCATCTTTAATAGCTTCTCGTTTACTTCATACATCTCTACTTGACGTTTTAAGCGCTCATTCTCAGCAATAATTTTGGTCTGATTACTTAATTCTTTAAAGATCTGTTTTGCTTTTTCATCGCCCTTATCTTCACCATGACGAAAGTGCAGAAGTGAACTTATCATATCTTCTGAGAGACTTTTTGAGATATTGTTTTTTAGTTTAAGATCTAGGTTCTCTTGAACAACTCGTTCATTTTCACGCTCAACCTGTGAAATAAGTGTTGACTTTTCAGCACTCATAAATGCAGAGATCAAAAGAAGTAGAAAAAAGAGCATTAAGATAAGCTCCGTAAGTGTTATACCAAATAAAAAGTCACTGTTGCCATTTTCATTAAACTGCATCTGTATAACTTACCACTCTAGCTTTTGGGTCGTTTGACATTAGCCGGTTTAGCAGGGTTAATGGTCATCGGCTTAGTTTTGATGGCAGGCTCTGATGGTTCTACACGCTTAGGTACATCACGCTTTACTTCTTGGGTACGCTGCGTTGTAGGGGTTGATGTAGATGCTGTTCTAGTTTGGAGAATTGATTTTGCCATTTTCTCAAGTAAACGACTGTTTTCTAGGGCGATCTTTTGGATTAACTGCTCATTTTTTTGATCTTGGTTTTTCAAGAAGGTCTGTAAGAGTTTAGTCGATGATGTTGTGACGGCGTCAGCAACCGCTACATTTGCACCTTCTGCACGCTCACCAACAGATTTAATGACCTTGTTGTTTAAGACCATGATATCGTTAATGATCTTTTCGTTACCAGCCTCACGAGACTGGATAAAGCTCGAAACAACCTCTTCGTTAAGCGTGTTAAGTTTATTGATCATCTCACTATTAGTTGTTTCACTGTTATTGATAAAGGTTGTGATCAATTTTTGGTTCTCACCGAGAACACGTTCTAAAAGGATCTTGTTTTGACGATCTTTCTGCTCTATAAAGGTTTCGATCAATTGACGGTTTTTATCTTCAAGATCTGTGGTCAATGTCTTTGTGTTTTGTTCAAAGAGTGCATTCATCTCAGCAAAGACCTTCGGAAGTCCACGAACAAAGTCATCAAAGTTATGAATGACTTTACGCATCTCACTATTAGAGTTAGCGATGCTACCAGCAGAAGCACCCATCGTTTCATTAAACTCTTTAATCCACTTCTCACTCTCTTGTATGGTCTTTTGAAAAGCAGCTACTGAGGCTTGGTTCTGTTTCTCATAGTTGAGATGGTATTGCGATATATGCTCATAGATTTCTGCTACACGTGCCTCTTGTTTTTCATGAACCATGTCCATGTCGTTATAGATCTTCTCAAAAATATTGTTAATAGAGTGTTGATCCAAACTCTCTACTAGGCGCTCGTTGTACTGTTCAACAGACTTCAGCGTCTTATCAATAAAGAGCTCCACCTTGTCATCAATAACATTTGAAAAGGTCTTTGTCTGATCAATACTGTGACCAATATGATCATTAAGCATCTGTAGCTTTTCCATGATCATCAGGTTAAAACTCTCGATGTTTGAGCCGATGTTTGGACTAAAACTCAGAAGATAGATACGCAGTGAAAGCCCCACAATAGTTGTTGAAATCGAGATACCAAACTGACCGATTAGACGGGTAAGAAGGCCACCTTCCATACTGCCGCTTGAGAGAATGTAAAGTGAACTTGCCAAAGAGACAAGGGTAAACAAGAAACCTAGGTAGTAGTTACTGTCAGCGAACTGCTCGTTGGTCAAGAGTTCACGTTCAACGATCTTTTGACCGATCAAGAAGTAAGAGATCATCGTGACAATGGTTAAGACAACCGAGAGGTAAGGTTCGTTTGAAAAACCACCCATTAAAATGAAGATGACACCTAACACCAAGGCTACAAGGAAAAGATATTTTATCTGTACCTGTGCCATAAATCCATTGTTACTATTTCTTTTTTTCATATCTATCCGTCTGTTACTTTAATGTTGTCCACATTTGCATTCATACTGCTAAAAAGCTCTACCCAAAAGTCTATGTAGTCTCTCGACTGTAGCGCT
>JAJRVE010000197.1 GCA_024277445.1 Campylobacterales bacterium | reverse complement strand
CAGATGGACTCTATGAAGACGGGTATCCGTCTCCGTGCGTACAACCAAAAAGATCCATTGGTGGAGTACAAAAAAGAGTCATATAACTTGTTTACGGAACTTGTTGAAGTGATTAAGTACGAAACTATCAAAACACTTCAAGTTATTCAGTTTACGATGAAAGACCCTGAAGAAGAAGCAGCAGAACTTGCTCGTCAACAAGAGATCGCTCAGAAGCAACTTGAGATGAGTATGCAGCTTAACCACCAAGATAGTGAAGAGCCTATTGTTACAGACAAAAAGATTGCACGTAACGACCCTTGTCCTTGTGGTTCAGGTAAGAAGTACAAGAACTGTTGTGGTCAAAGTGGCCCTAAAAAAGGTGCTTTCGCAACTGCAAATGCCTAAACAATCTATCGTTCCTTACCTTGTCAAACGTTTTTTACGTTTTGACAAGGATCAGCCTTTTATCTTTCTGTCTGCCCTTTTAGCCTTTACCGGTATTGCGGTAGGCGTAATGGTCCTTGTTATTGCCATGTCTTTGATGAATGGTTTTGATAATGAGTTTAAGAAAAAACTAACGGTAATGAACTACCCTCTAACAATTTACCCACGATTTTATGGCTCTGTCAACGAAGAGCTTCTCTATACCTTAGAAGACAAGTTCCCTGACCTTGCTATGAGTCCTTATGTCACTTCCTCTGTTATTGCACGTAGTGGTAGTGTGCTTGAGGGCGGATACCTTTTTGGTGTTGACTTTAAGTATGAAAAACGGGTGAACAGTGTCTTAGCCGAAGCACTCGGAGATGAAACGCCTAAAAAGTTTCAAGTTGTTATTGGTAAGTCGCTTAAGAACGAACTTGACCTCTACATCGACGACAAACTCATCTATATCTTTACGGAGATGAACCCAGGTGGTCTTGCGGTTACACCTAAAATAAAGCGCTTTACAATCAAAGGGGTCTTTGACTCTGGTCTAAGCGCTTATGACAAAGCCTATGCCTATACGACGATGGAGTCCATGCAGAAGATCATGCACCTTCCTTCAAACCAGTATGATGGTATACACATCTTCACCGAACATCCTCAAGAGATCATTGAGGAGATACGTAAAGCGTTACCCGTGGGTGCGACCATAAAAGGGTGGTGGCAAGATAACATGAACTTCTTTGCAGCTTTGGAGTTAGAGAAGCGTTCACTTTTTATTGTATTGATGCTTATCATCCTTATCGCCGCTATTAACATCATCTCCTCGCTTTTGATGACGGTGATGAACCGACGTAGTGAGATCGCCTTACTGCTCTCTCTAGGTGCCTCTGCGAGCGAGATACGCCGTGTCTTTTTGTACCTTGGCATTGTGATAGGGATAGGTGGCATTGTAAGTGGTGCACTTCTTGGCTTGAGCGGTCTTTGGATTTTGAGTACCTTTGACCTTATTACCTTACCTGCCGATGTCTATCCTACCTCTAAGTTGGCGTTGGATCTTAGTCTTGTTGACTTCTTCTCGATTTTGGGTGGGGCGTTTGTGATTGTGCTTTTGTCTGCTTGGTATCCGGCGAAGAAGGCAAGCGAAGTAGATGTGTTAACAGTTCTTCGCAACGAATAAGAAAAAGTTCCAGCTGCGGTGCGATTTGCACTTCAGTTCACCACTCCACGCACACTAGTGCGCTATTGGGATCACTTCAGCACAACTCACACCACATCTGAAACTTTTTCGACGGGGAACTTTTTTTGGGATAGTGCGACTGATTTCGACGAGCTTCGCCGTCGTTGTGGTCGCTGATTGTGAGACAGTTTGAACTCTCCGTCATCCCTGCGAAGGCGGGACCAAAGGGAATGCCCTCGGGTGGATCAACAAAGCAAAACCTTCTAACATTTTAAGATACTACTAAGATGAACTGCGTCATCTTTTTACCATTTACCATTTACCATTTACCATTTACCATTTACCATTTACCATTTACCATTTACCATTTACCATTTACCATTTACTTCGTACGCTTATCTTTTTTCACATTCCTAATAGACCGTTGTGCCTTGTCGATGTAGTGTACTGGAAAGGTTAGGGCGCGTTTGATGATGTTGAACGAACCTACGCCGATGTCTTTGGCTAAGGTGTTTTTGACGACGGGGTTGTCCATTGGACCGGTTAGTGTCATGGTTGTTGTAACAGTGTTGTCCTCTTTACCGGCTAGGATGTAACCTAGGAGTGGTATCTTAGCGAGGTTATTTGTGGCGCTTGTGACAAGTGATGTCTCCATGTCAACCGTTTTAGTGTTTAGGTCAACGACACCTTTTCCGTTAAACGTCAACTCAGGCGAGATCATCTTGAAACCGCTGATCTTGATCTTGTCATCGGTATATACGAAACCAGCATAGGCTTCAGTGACATAGAGGCCTTCGGTGTTATAGTGAGGTATAGAGAAGGTTACAAGGGCCGGGATGGTGTTGACGAAGGCTAGGGTGTTGTTAATGGCTTTGTAGTCTTTGATAATTGTCTTTTTAACACGAACAACACCATCTAGCTTTCTTGTGGTTCCTGAAAGAAAGAAGCTAAGCTCTCCACCTTCAAACTCTGAGAACTCAGCCAATTCACTCATAAAGTGATCATTAAGACGGTCACCATAGATGTAGAGCTTTCCATCCGCATTTAGTTCGAGTGCTGCGCCACCATTTTTACCATAGAGTAGTTGTGCTCTTAGTTCATCATCTTTGTATTGAAGTAGAAGTTTGTCGGTTACCGCGCGTCTCTTCTCATCAAAATAGATATAACTGTTGGTTGTCTTCATATCTACTTCAAAGTTAGACCTTCTTTTTGTAGTCTGTTCACGCTTATGATCACCTATAAAGTCAAAGAGTGAAAAGAGGTTGACTCCAATTCTATCAGCCGTTAATGTGAGTCTATCGTTGGTAATGTCAACAGCGAGACCAGTTTTTGTATGGAGTGAGAGCGTATCATCAGCATAATATCCTGAAAACTTTAGTTCACCGATGGGTTTGTTATTTCTAACAATGATTTTATACGGGTAGTCCAAATATCCATAAATCCTTAACTTCTTTTCATGCGCTTTAGAGGTAATGTGAACGGCACCTTTTGTAATGTTATACTCTTGCATCAACGGAGAGTAGTGCGAGAGTAGTTTAATGTTTTTAATTCCCATCTCCCAACCCTTCGGCCGTGATTTGAACTTAAGATTAAAGACAGGCACTTCTATTCGGTGTTCATCTCCCTTTTTACGTAAATATATTTTGATATCTTTTTCAATATCTAAGAAAACAATATCATCTGATTTCGCCTCAAGTTGCTTAAGTACAAGCTTTCCTTTACCATCGAGTACATTGTAATCTCCTTGTATATGCGAATCAACAATCCCTAAAGCTGTAAAGTGCACTTCATCAAGGTGAATCGTATTTTTCGCATAGGTGAATTTTGATGGGTAAAGTGTTATGTCGTTGTCAAAGAGTTTCCACTTTGCTTTTTTGTAAGACGTGAGACGAAGGGATTTGTCATAGTGGATTTCTATGGGTACATTTGTCTGTCGCAGTGCGAGTTGGGGTGTTTGGAGTGCTACAAGATCGACCATAAAGTCAACTGTTAGCTTTTTAATATCAAAATCACCAGAGACATAACTTTTTAACTGTTCTTCACTATTGATATATGTCGTAGGAATAGAACCACTAAGAGTAGAAAACTTAAAGGGTGCTACAAAGGCTTGTAGGGTGATGTTATGTTGATTGTATTTCCAAAAGCTTTTTGGAAAAATGAGGCGATCGGCATTAGGTTGGAGTAGATATGAAAAGCTGAGCGCTTTATGGCTTTTGTCAAGTCGCAAACCCTTTTTGCCACCAAAGTTCAGCTCCTTAACATGGATATCAAAACGACCTTTTTCAGCAACTGGATTAAACTTACCTGTCAAGTCAACGTGTATTGCTCTCTCAAGAAGGTTAGCCTTAAGGCTTGTGATGGTGACGTCGGTGTTGTTAAGCGCTACTTTTACGTTTTTAACATTGATATCGGTGCCGGCAAAGTTAAAGGTAGACTTTGGTGTTGTAAAGGTGCCTTTAGCATTGATATCCAGTTCATCTAACGTGATGCCAAGCGCGAGTTTGACCTTAGTGCGCCCCTTCGTCTGATAAAAAGGCAAGCCAATACCATAACCCTCTAGCCAAGTAGTAATCTTGGGTGTTAACTGCGCAGTCGTGTCGACATCAACACTAAGGAGGGGATTAACAGGGTT
>JAJRVE010000196.1 GCA_024277445.1 Campylobacterales bacterium | reverse complement strand
CATTGGCAACTACTTGCTTTTGATGAGCGCTTGGCTAGACTTACCATGCAAGAGAGTGATATCTTACAAGAGCGCATATCTCTCAACACCACCGCAACGCCTTACCTGCTCATCGAGAGTAGTGAGCCATTTAAGATCTCCAGTATAGTGGCCTATACGCACAGAGTAAACGATCAAGAAGATAAAAAGATAGAGCTTCCTTTTAGGCGTGAGAAGGGTGCTATTACATTTGAACTACCGCGAGCGCTCTTTTTAAAAAGTATCTATGTGCGACTCGGTGAGGGTAACCAGATGTATCATCTTAAGGTGTTGTCACAGCAAGATAAGGCTTCAGACTTTCATCTGGTGGCTCAAGGTGATATCTACTCCATCGAAAATGGAAAGATCCGTAAAGAAGAGATCGTAGTGAAAAGCTATGGAAAACATTACCGTATAGAAGCCCGCGACAACTCCTATCTACCTCAAAACATATCACTGCAGTTTACGTATGAGCAGAGAGTCTTACACTTTCTAGCACAAGGGGTACCACCATATACTCTAGTCTATGGTAGTTTGAAGACAAAGGTTCAAAACAGCGATCTTAGTGCATTTAAAACAGAAAAAATGAGTGCTCCTGTTAGTGTTTCACAGCCTACACTTACTAACCCTGATGCCCTAACTGCAGAGCACAAAGAGAAAAAGGGGAGTGCCTTACTCGTCTGGTTAGCACTCTTGATCGGTGTGATACTGCTTAGTTTTATGAGCTATAAGCTTGTTAAAGAGAAGCAGGTCGATTAAGATCGTTGTGAACGGTTAATGAGATAAACACCACTAATCGTGATCACTCCACCTATCACAATGTGTAATTCTACCTTTTCTCCAAGTAATACAAAACTTGTTACTAAGGCAAACAGAGGTACTAAAAACATGTATGAACTAGCATGTGATGAACCTAGTTTACCTGAGGCGATGAAGTAGATGGTCGTAGCGATAGTTTGGCCAAAAATGGCCAAGTAAAGCAGGCTACTCCAAAAAGTAGCACCTTGTTTTGTCACCGCCATAATGTCATAAGGCAGGGCGATAAAAAAGAAGATGACACTCGCCACGATAGCGATAAAAAAGCTGTAGTGGATAGGGTGTATCACTTTATGAGACTGCTGTGCGATAAGGGTTAAAACAGCCCAATCTACAGCACAGAGTAGAAAATAAAACTCCGCACCATTAAAATGTAGGTTAGTGACCTTGAGCATAACCATCCCACCGATGAAACCAATAATAAGACCAAGTATTTGCATGCGTGGCGGGTGCTTTTTAAAGACTAGGGAGACGAGTATAAAGGTGAGTACAGGCGAGAGGGTAGTGATGATGACACCACCACTTCCTGCAAAGCCTTTTTGAACCCCTATAAATGCAAAGACCATAAACAAGACATTTAAAATAGCACTAGGGATGATGTAGACAAGGGCCTCTTTTTTGAGGGTGAGCGGTTGTTTGAAGAGGTAGAGTATGGGTAAAAAGGCAAAGATCATTAAGAAAAAACGCCAAAACGAGACCACTTCTAAGGGTAGCTCATAAGTCAGTACTTTAAGGGCAGGCCAACCCGCACCCCAAAGAAACATGGCAAAGATAAGAAGGTAAGAGAAGTGTCGGCTTGCCATGGGCTACTTTAGCGTTGAAATTTTGGCGTGATTATAGCGTGTTCATCTACTTCTTTATTCTAACGATGTTTTTTACACGAGAGAACGCTTAACTTGCTTCGTGGTAGCTGAACTCTTCGGAGAGCTTGATTTCACTGCAAGGCTTGATGATGCCATAGAGTGCTAAGTCTCGACCACTAATGTGTTTAACCGCTACTCCTTCATGGTTCAAAAAGATAAACATCTCATGATGATGCTCACACTTCTTGATGTACTTTGAGTAGATAACATACTTCGCTTCACTAAGCGCGGCATACCGCTCAACAATACTTTGAAACTTTGGCGCGTCAGTATTGATCTCACGTATCTCCAAACAGTCTGTTTGGATCGAGTTTAAAAGTACAGTGGGGAGTTTTGGCACCACTTCGTGCAAGTTGACGTATTTGGTTATATCTTGCATAATAGACTCCTCGTATTGATATATATTCTAGTATAGATACAAGTTAGCAATAGTTTCTTGAGTGATGAAAATTAGTTTGACTTTTTATGTTCTAAGGTGAACAGTCTATAATATGACGATACCAATAACAGTAGAGACCTTATGAAAATCTTTTTTACGCTTTTATTAACGATTACCTCACTTCTTTCCAGTGAAATCAAGGTGGGAGCAGAAGATACAGCGATCTATTTGCCACTATTAAAAAGTAAAAACATCGCTGTGGTCGTCAACCACGCTTCACTTGTTCATCAAGAGCACCTTGTTGACCTATTGTTAAAGCATAACATACAAGTGAAACGCATCTTCGCACCAGAACATGGTTTTAGAGGTAAGGCAGATGCTGGTGAGCATCT
The DNA here is from genome assembly GCA_024277445.1 of Campylobacterales bacterium. Taxonomy (GTDB): domain Bacteria; phylum Campylobacterota; class Campylobacteria; order Campylobacterales; family Sulfurimonadaceae; genus Sulfonitrofixus. The sequence continues at coordinate 94 of JAJRVE010000196.1, read as the reverse complement.
AAAAAATGGTGTAGATGCCAAGAGTGGACTGCCCATCATTTCGCTTTATGGCAAACATAAAAAACCAAGCAAGCAAGACTTAGAAGGTATTGAT
>JAJRVE010000195.1 GCA_024277445.1 Campylobacterales bacterium | reverse complement strand
TTAGTCGGTAATGCTACCAACGATGATGCAGCGGCTTTTGACCTTGGTAACGGTACTTCTGTACTGAGCACAACAGACTTCTTTATGCCCATCGTGGATGATCCTTTTACATTTGGACGCATCGCAGCAACCAATGCCATCAGTGACATCTACGCCATGGGTGGAAAGCCGCTTATGGCCATCTCTATTTTTGGCTGGCCGATCAACAAACTAGACGCTGATGTCGCCCAAAAAGTGATCGATGGTGGTCGCGCAGTCTGTGAAGATGCGGGCATCCCTCTTGCTGGTGGTCATAGCATTGACTCACCGGAACCTATCTTTGGGCTTGCGGTTACGGGCATCGCTAACAACAAAGACCTTAAACGTAATGACACCGCTGAAGCAGACTGTGAACTCTTTTTGACGAAGCCTCTTGGTATCGGCATCTTGACTACTGCTCAAAAACAAGACAAGATCAGCGAAGGCGACATCCAAGTCGCGATCGACGCCATGCGTACACTCAACAAGATCGGTGCTGAGATCTCTCAACTCGAAGGTGTAACGGCTATTACTGACGTTACTGGTTTTGGCTTGATGGGTCACCTTACAGAAGTGTGTGAAGGAAGTAACATTAGTGCTGTCGTACGTTTTGATGATGTTCCACTTCTTGCTAATGTAGAAAAGTATTTGGGGATGGGTTGTGTTCCTGGTGGAACACGTCGTAACTTTGAGAGTTATGGTCACAAGATCGGCCCCATGACACCAAAACAACAAGACATCTTATGTGATGCGCAGACTTCAGGTGGCCTACTTTGTGCAGTACGTAAAGAGGCTGTTTCAAGCTTCTTAGCACTTACTACAAAAGCAGGACTATCACTCAGCTCTATTGGTGAGACAAAAGCTAAAGGCGAACACTTCGTCGAGGTAGTCTAAGTGGAGCTTCCACAAACGGACGATTTCCGTGCTATTGTCTTAGAAAAACGTCCCCTTATAGATGTACGTGCACCCATAGAGTTTGAAAAAGGTTCCTTTCCTACCTCTATTAACCTTCCACTCATGAGTGATGAAGAGCGTCACCTCATCGGAATCCGCTACAAAAAAAATGGCAATGAAGCTGCCGTAGCACTTGGTCATGAGCTAGTGCAAGGCAGTGTCAAACAAGCACGTGTCAACGCATGGGTAGAGCAGATAAAACAACATCCAGATACCTATCTCTACTGTTTTCGTGGGGGTCAACGCTCTAAGATAAGCCAAGAGTGGTTAGCTGAAGCAGGGGTTACTATCCCCCGTCTTAAAGGTGGGTACAAAGCCTTTCGCAATTTTTTAATGTCGGAGTCTGAACGTATTAGTGATGAAGCCGAAACCATCATTATTGGTGGTCGTACAGGTTCAGGTAAGACACTCCTTCTTCACAAACTAGACAACCAGATAGACCTCGAAGGTCTTGCCAACCATAGAGGCTCTTCTTTTGGTCGCTACACCACGCCACAACCGCCACAAGTTGATTTTGAAGACCAACTTGCCTACAAGCTCATAGAACATGAAGCACAAGGTCACAAGCAACTCATCATCGAACATGAGAGCCACAACATTGGTCGTGTGTTCATCCCTAAACCGGTCTTTCATAACCTACAACAAGGTAGCCTCATCATCTTAGAGACACCTGTTGAAAAACGTGTGCAGATTACTTTTGATGAGTACGTCATCTCTGCTCTTGAGCAGTACAAGCTGCATCATGGAGAAGATGGTGATAGAACATGGTTTGAAGATATGAATGCTAGTCTTGACCGTATTAAAAAGCGCCTTGGAAGTGAGCGTTATCATGGTCTCAAGATCGTCTTAGAAAATGCCTACAGAGTACAATGCACAACAGGCAACCTCGACGCACACAAAGAGTGGGTTCAAGCCCTACTCGAAGAGTACTACGACCCTATGTACGACTATCAGATAGAAAAGACCCCGATTCCTATCATCTTTAGAGGCAATGAAGAAGAGATACTTGACTTTCTAAAAAAACAGTAGGTTCACTACTTCTTCTCTGCATCTGCCAAGGTGAGACAGAAGAGAACCTCTTTGCCCTCTTTTTCCAAAGCGTCCACCGCCTGTGTTAAAGTCATACCTGTCGTTATGATGTCATCAACCAAAATGACATATTCCTCTTTAAAAGCCTTCACTTTGAATTTACGAGGATGAAGCAATCTAAACTGAAAACTTTTACCTGAATAGGTCTCTTTGCTTGTTGCCATAAGCTTTGAGAAATGTGGATGGATATACTCTGACTTCAATGCACGGTTTAAAATAGCCGTATGCGAGTACCCATGTTTAACACTTTCATCCACCCCTAAAGAAGCCACCTCTTCCTCAAAACTAAACTTCTCAGCGAAACGCGCAAAAGCCACCTTCGCCAAAATAGAGTAGATGTAAAATCCCAAATCAGTATGTTTCGTATGAAGAAGCTTTTCAATGTCCCCATATCGATAAAATGAGTAGACCTCAATATTACCACGGACCTTACGCTTAAAAAAAGAGGGCTGCAAGTTTTCGTTTTGACAATCTTTACAGATGTGTTTAAGCGACCAAGAAGCACAAAGCAGACACTTCATGCGCACTCCGTGCGAATTATTAATGTTGAGTTTTGAATGTTTAATGAAAAAGCAAAGAAAAGGATAGTATTCACAAATAACAACTTTTTAAAACTATTATAGCGAAATTATTTCTTTAATTAATGGCGGTGAAGAGATGATAGGCAATGATAATAGTTTCAAATTAAGAAGTTTCAACGCTCCAGCAGAGGGACATGACTTTCCATTTAGCGTAGCGTTAAGAATGGAACGCCGTGTCCCCCTCCACCAAGACTACCAAACTCTCCAACACAAAGCACATCACACTGCAGATGGAATTTTAGTCCATCTTCAATACAGACATAAACGCCTCTTGTGGCAGGTTAACCTTACCGATAGACTTCATGCGTTTCTTACCCGCCTTCTGCTTCTCAAGCAACTTACGCTTACGGGTAATATCTCCACCATAACATTTAGCCGTAACATTTTTACCCATAGACTTTACCGTCTCACGCGCAATAATACGACTTCCAAGAGAAGCTTGTATCGCCACTTCAAAAAGTTGACGAGGGACGATCTCTTTCATGTTCTTAACTAAGGCACGACCACGAGAATCCGCAGAGGTTCTTGGAACGATAACAGAGAGTGCATCTACCACATCTCCTGCTACTTTAACATCAAGCTTAACCAAGTCACCATCTCTAAAACCAATAGGATCATAGTCAAATGATGCGTAACCTTTTGAGATAGACTTCAAGGTGTCATAGAAACCGACAACGATCTCATTCATCGGTACGGAGTACTCTAAAAGAACACGGTCTTCATTAAGATAATCCATCTTGTTTTGCTCGCCACGCTTGTTGACAAGTAGGTTCATCACATTACCAAGGTACTCGGTTGGTGTAATAACTGTTGCTCTAACGTAAGGCTCTTCTATATGGTCGATATAGTTCACTTCAGGAAGCTGTGAAGGGTTTTGAACCTCGATCATCGAACCATCATTCATATGAACATTATAGATAACTGATGGCGCTGTTGCAATAAGGTCTAATCCGAACTCACGCTCAAGACGCTCTTTGATAACTTCCATGTGCAGCATACCAAGGAAACCAACACGAAAACCAAAACCAAGTGCAACAGAAGTCTCTGGTTCATACGAGAGTGAAGAGTCATTTAGTTTAAGCTTGTCAAGTGCATCACGTAGGTCTTCAAACTTATCGGTGTCTATAGGGTACATACCTGCAAATACAAATGGTTTTGCCGGTTCATAATCACCCACAGGTTCCGCCGTAGGCTCTTTAACATCGGTAATCGTATCACCAACATTAACCGAACCGACCTCTTTAAGACCCAGTACAACAATCCCGATTTCACCCGTTTTAATCGCCTTCGTCTTTTGACGTTTTAGTGGGTGTGGGTACATTAGGTCAAGGACTTGATGCTGATCTTTTGTACTCATTAACAAGACATTTTGGTTTTTAGTAATCTGCCCATCAAAAACACGTACCAGCGCCAAAGCACCTAAGTAAGGGTCAAACCAAGAGTCATAAATGATCGCTTTTGTAGGTGCATCAGGGTCACCCTCAGGTGCAGGGATGCGGTCAACAATCGCTTCAAGAAGTTCAGAGATACCAAGACCTGACTTCGCCGAGATCATCAACGCATCCGTCGCATCGATGCCAATAGTCGTCTCGATCTCTTCTGCTACACGTTCTGGCTCTGCTGAAGGAAGGTCTATCTTGTTGATAACAGGTAAAAGCTCCAAGTCATTGTCGAGTGCCAAATAAACATTGGCAATGGTCTGCGCCTCAACACCCTGAGCGGCGTCAACGATAAGGAGTG
>JAJRVE010000194.1 GCA_024277445.1 Campylobacterales bacterium | reverse complement strand
TTTGTTTGCGAACCGCTAGCATACGTACTAAAATTGATTGTTTCAAGAGGGTTGCCTTGGTAAGGGTTACCTGCTAGGTCATAGATGGTGGAGGCATTTAATTCTATTTTGTGCACTGTCCCAAGAGTAAGATTGTTATCTGGTATGAAGTGAATAAGTGATCCGCTAAGCGAGACGCTACCGGACACTTCAATAAAAGTAGAGGTTCCAGAATAGACCTTGAAAGCATTTGAATCAAAATGAATAGGTGAAATTGGCTCAGAAAATTGTACAAAAAGTTGAGCATATGGGTTTACAGAATTGCTCGCTTGAGGAAGTGTATTAAAAAGTGTAGGACCGGCTAGATCGATTTGACTGTTAGATCTAAACGGTATCGTGTAATTATGACTGAGATGTTCACCTCTAACGTTTTGAAGAGATGTTGTGACGATAATCTCATAATCAAGATTAGGAACAAGATGTAGAATAGGTAAGAGGGTAATAGAACGCTCAGTAAACTTAAGGTTCATTGGTACTTTTGTTCCATCTACTTGTTGAATATAAATATTGTTAGTCGTTATAGTGGATGCTTTTAACTCTTCAGATGAGAGTAAGATGATACGAGCGTTTACAGGAACACGCGCTGTAGCCCTCATACTTGAGTGCTGTAAATTTGATGTTGAGGCTAGCGTAATGGTAAATGGTTCTGCTTGATTTTTAAATTCATTATTACATCCAACAAAGAAAGTCATAAATAAAAAGATTATGAGTAGATATTTCATGACAACACCTTTTTTTAGTATACGCTATATTATTTATTATAGTCCATAGCGTTTTAGAATGTTATTAAGAGTTGTTAACAATAGATCATACCTGATTCTGCTCCAACAACCGTGTAGTCACATCACGCATAATTCGCAGTGCCAAATGCGAGTTAAGGTTTAGCAGTTTCTCAAATGACTCAGCCGAAAGCTTTAGTGTCTCTACTTTACTAGTTGCGATGACGGTGGCTGTTCTTGTGGTGTGGGAGATAATGCTTACTTCACCGATGTAGTCACCTTCATGCATAGTACTTAACAAGGTGTTCTCACCATTTTTCTCGATCAAAACATCGGCACTACCTTCGGTGATGATGTAAAAAGAGTCTCCCTCTTCACCTTGGGTGACGATCTGCTGATCTTTTTGGAAATTAACGCGTGACGTCTTTTGTGCCAATTCGTAGAGCTCTTCAGTGTTGAGGGTACTAAAAATGGGAACACCATGCAGGTATGCCATCACTTCGATGTGTGAGATGGATTGGCGTTTCTCTTTGATGATACGGGTGATCTCGGAGATAAGCAGACACTCACTGTGGGTATAGGTGCGGTAGTCGATGATGTTGAAAAGCTCATGTTCGTAGAAGTAGTAGAGTATGGCGGCGGTTAGCTCATCTTCATGATAGGCTAGGTGCTCACGGATGATGAGGTTAAGGCGCTCTTTGTCATAGATGCTTACATCTTGAAGTGACTCAATGATCTCATGGAGCTTGTTTTGATGTTCTATGGAGTACAAAATAGGCATCGGTAGTTCGACTTGCTCGTTTCGACTGCGTCTAAAGTAGAGTTTCATCTGTGTCTTAAGGTGCTTGAGCATCTCTTTGTCTTGGGGTGTTAAGAGACTCATGGTGTCACAAAGACGCGCGAATTTTTTGGCAAAACTCTCAGAGAGAATGTAAAGTAGATAGCCGGTACTTTTTTGTTCTTGATGAAAAGAGAGAGCGCCGATGAGCTTAGCACTCTGTTTTAACTGCTTGAGTTTCGTGTTGATCCGCTCTTCAATAGAGTTATCACTATGGACTAACTCATCATAGATACGCTGATGCTCTTCATCATCCACATGGAAACGCTGTTGTGCTTTTTGGATGTCGTCGGCATTACTCTCCTGGGCGATAAGCTCTTGGAGATGCTGTTTGTAGATACGAAGTTGGTAGATCTTCTCAGCAGAGAGTGCTTTGGATTCATCAAAGAGCTCTTCATTGTCACGTTTAAGAGAACGAAGGACTTTTTTATGTTCTTGTTCACTTAGACCAAGTTGTTCACGGATCTTGTCAAGAAGCGAGAGCTCTTCACGACTGATGGTACCATCGGTTAGCATCTCGAGTACGGTCTCTTTATAGAGAGCAAGTTTATCTTGTTGACTCTCTTGTTGGGTTGAATAGGTATAGTAGATCTCTTTTAGGTTGGTTGGTGCTGGTTCAGGACCACGCCATTTGGCAAGGATCTTCTGTGCAAAACGCTCTTGGAGGTAAAAACGCTCCTCTCTAAAGACCTCTTTCCATAAGATGATGGAAGAGACGACGATTACCACAAAGTGAAAAAGAGCATACACTTCAGGATAATACTGAAAGGTTGGTGCACCCGCAAAAAGATAGAAGGTGTTAAAGGCGGTAAATGCCGCCAATGACTTGGCAATATGCTCAACACTCTTCTCATCTTTGTTCTTAGCCCACTTAAGACGTGGGATCATCTTCTCAACAAAGGTAAAAAGATAGTAACTTATAAGTGAGAAGAAGATCAGTGTTAGTGGCGCAGCGACCAGTTTAGGGATCTCAGGTAGAAAGAAAAATCCAGCTGACATGGGGTCTCTAAAGGCGAGGTAAGCCTGTGTCCAAGCCCCTGTAAAGTAGTAGCTCCATGAACCACTGATAGCGTAGTAATAGGCATAAAAACCAAAGACTAAACCAGGAAAGGCATAGAAAGTCGCACGTTTCTCTTGGTCACTGTTCTCTTTCCAGTACCCTTTTTCGAGATCAATGTCGGGGCAATTCTTTTTACACGCCACACAACTACCACAAGCAGAGGTCTGTTGAGAGAGTAGGGCGTTGGAGCCGCAGTAGATCTTCTCAACGATACCTACAGGGCAGAAAAAGTTACACCAAGTCTTGCCGGCAAAAACAAGGTTAGTTAAAAATGCGGCAAAGACGACAAAGACAAAAAAGTAAAAGAGCAGGGTTCCCTCAAAGTTAAGTAGCAAAAGACGTGCACTAAAGGCAAGAAAAAGAAGAAAAAACTGAAAGAAGTAGTAGTTTTTCTCAAACCAAGGGGGAACTTTACGTTTGGGTATCCACTGTAAGAACTGTCCTATGGCAGCGATCCATGCCAAGGGACAGATGTCACGCCAGCGGTTATAGCCAACCACAACAATAAAAAGTGGGATGATGGGGATGATGATCGTCCAGACTAAAGCCGTGCCATTAGGTAAAAAGTAGGTGGCCGGTAAAAAGCTCAGTAGCACAAAGAGTGCCATGGCTTGAAAGAAGTTGGTGGTGCGTGACATCTTAGTAGCCGTATGTTTCCCATTTGTAACGTACGAGTGGGGTGTCATCGCGGTTTGCCCATTCGCGTAAAGAGCCATCATAGATCTTGGCATCACTGAAGCCCATGTGTTGTGAGAGGATGAACCAGTTCATAGAAGCTTCAAGACCACCCGTACAATAGAGTAGGACCTCTTTCTCTTTTTTTAAGTTGTACCCAGCATAAAAGATCTCATTAAGAATTTCTTCCTCTTTAAGTGTGCCATCGATCTCAAACTTGTCTTTCCAAAAGCTACTCATCGCTTGAGGGATATGACCAATACGTTTAACCCCACTGCTACGAAGTGTTCCATAGTAAAAGACAGCCGGACGTGCTTCTAGCATAGGCACCTTACCAATATGGGCTTTCGTATAGGCGAGATCAACAAGGATACCTGGCGTAAACTTGGCCTTGAAGCTGCCTTGCTTCTTTTTAGTAAGTGTTGTGGAGATAGCGCGGTCATCGTCATCTTCCCATTCACCAAATGCACCATTCAAAATAGCGACATTTTTAAGACCATGAACGATCATCGCTAGTGCGATATAACTCGACTTGAGCGCCTCCTTTTTCTTGTTGTGTCCATAAATGATAACCTGAGAGTCTTTGTTAATACCCAGACGTTGTATCTCTTTTTCTATATCATCACTAGAACGCATGAGTTGGTGAAGTTTAACTGCTCTACGCCAAGCAGAGATCTCACTGCGCATCGCATTTGGGATGTGACCCTCATCATAATCCGCACGAGAACCAACATCGACCAAGACAAGGTTTTTTTGTTTGAGCATGTCATCAAGCTTTTCAGCAGAGATAAATCCTGTGGCTGCCTGAAGTGAAAAGGCGAGGAGAGATAAAATAATAAGTAGACGCATATAATTTCCTTTTAGGTCCTTCTATATGTGTAAGAGAATAAACCTGTATTAAAAATTATAATACACTGTTTCGGACTAAAGCTTGGATAGTGTTAGAATTTAAGCGTAAATCTTTCACACTATAGGGGAAAATTTGTTACACTTAGAGATAGTAAACTGTTATAGGATAGTTAGATGAAACAAAATGCGAATGAACTCTTAGAACTAATCTTCTCATATGTCACCAAGATAGCCTCTATTCATGAACCAGATAAATTGCTAGTTGAGGTAGCAAAGATGGGACGTGATATTGTTAATGCAGATCGCTGCAGTGTCTGGATGCTGGACAGTGATACCAATACGCTTTGGACTAAGGTGGCACATGGTGTTGACTTCTTGCGGATACCAGCGGACAGTGGTATTGTAGGCGATGTGATCGCTAAGGCAGAGGCTAAGATCATTAATGATGTCTATGCTGACCCTCACTTTAACCGGAGTGTGGATGAGGAGACAGGGTACAAAACCGAAACAATGATGGTGCTACCTATCCATAACTCGCTAGACAAGGTTGTGGGTGCAATGCAAGTGATCAACAAAAAAGAGAGAGGTGGTTTTACCCAAGAAGATTTACAACATCTTCTTCTTGCCTCAACCTATGTTGCTGAGAGCATCGAGTCCTCGCTTTTACTTGAAGAGATCGATGCAACGCAAAGAGAGTTAGTTTACATTATGGGTGTGACGGGCGAAAGCCGTTCTAAAGAGACAGGAAACCATGTTAAACGTGTAGCAGAGTACTCACGTCTACTTGCAGAACTATATGGTCTGAGTGATAAAGAGTGCAATGTCTTAAAAGATGCCTCACCCATGCATGATTTAGGTAAGATCGCTATTCCAGACGCTGTGTTAAACAAGCCAGGCCGTTTCAATGAAGAAGAACGCCGTATTATGGATACGCACGCTGAACTCGGCTACAACATTTTAAAGGGCTCAGAACGAACGCTTCTTAAAGCTGCTGCCATTGTGGCGTATCAACACCATGAGAAGTACAACGGTACAGGTTATCCCAACCAGCTAAAAGGTGAAGCGATCCATATCTATGGTCGTATTACTGCTATCGCTGATGTTTTTGATGCGCTAGGCTCAGATCGTGTCTATAAGAAGGCGTGGGATGATGAGAAGATCTTTAAACTCTTTAGAGAAGAGCAGGGGGAGCATTTTGATCCAAAATTAGTCGATCTGTTTTTTGAGAACCTAGAGCAGTTTTTAACCATACGTGAAACATTTAAAGATACTTATGATGGCTAATGCGATTACAGTCTTAGGGGTTAACGGCACAAAAGGAATAGAAGGTGGCACTAGCGCTTTTCAACTAGATGCACACAACGTTATAGACGCGGGTAACCTACTCATCCCCCTAAAAGAGAAAAGTGCAGCGATCACAACGATCTGGCTAACCCATTCGCACCTTGATCATATACTCGATATCGCTTATATCCTCGACAGCTACTTTTATGAACGTCAAGAGAGCTTGATCATACGTGGGTTACCTGAGACACTAAAGGCTATGAAAGAGCATTTTTTGAACGACATCATCTGGCCAGACTTCTCGAAGATATCAATGTATGAAACTGAGACAATGGCACTTACGTATGAGCCCATCGTATTGGGTGAACGCTATGATTTAAGTGAAGACCTGAGTATAGAGGCCTTTAAAACTGAACATACGGTACCTAGTTGTGGTTATAGAGTTAGCAGTAAAATGGAGGATGTGTTTATTACCGCAGACACTTCAGACCTAGGTGTTGTTAATGAACTCATTAAAAACAGTAATAAAAAAACCACCCTTATTGTTGAGTGCTCTTTTCCCAATGAACTCTCTACTTTAGCGAAAGAGAGTAAGCATTACACACCAAAGCAACTATTCAAAGCACTAAAACCTTTAGAAGGACGTCAGGTGAACTTGTATATCAATCATATCAAGCCTTTATACGAAGCGAAGATAAGTGCAGAAATAGCCCAAGAAAAGGGACTTTGGGATGTAGAAATCCTCAAAGAAGGAAAGAAAATTCACTTTTAGTCGTAAAACCCTTGACATTGAAAATAAAAGTGCCTATAATTGCAACTCGATTTCAGATGCCGACATAGCTCAGTTGGCTAGAGCAGCTGATTTGTAATCAGCAGGCCCGGGGTTCAAATCCTCGTGTCGGCACCATTTGATTTCGAATATTAGAAACAGTGTTAGACCAGATCAATACAACAAACTGATGGTGAGATAGTCAAGTGGCCAACGACGGCAGACTGTAAATCTGCTCCCTATGGGTTCCCAGGTTCGACTCCTGGTCTCACCACCATCAATGATGACGCGGGCGTAGCTCAGTTGGCTAGAGCGTCAGCCTTCCAAGCTGAGGGTCGAGGGTTCGAGTCCCTTCACCCGCTCCATTGAAAACTGTATTATCCTTCTGGGAGCTGAAGTACAATAACTTTTACTTCTACTTATTTCCATCTAATTACTAATCTTTCAATCCAATTACATCTATATGTAATATAACACGTACTAAGAACTATGCACTTATTGCTTTATGGTTTTACAGCAGAGCTTGATCTTGCTCACATGGCTCAGAGGTAGAGCACTTCCTTGGTAAGGAAGAGGTCCCGGGTTCAATTCCCGGTGTGAGCTCCATAATCGGCAGTAAAATAGAGATTTTTAACAAATTTCAAATGTATAAGCAATAAATGAATAGTTTTTGGGTACAATTCCATTTCAATTTAACTAAAAAGCAGGAGATTCTTATGGCTAAAGAAAAATTCGAACGTACGAAACCGCACGTTAACATCGGTACTATCGGTCACGTTGACCATGGTAAAACTACATTGACAGCAGCAATTACAGCAGTACTTGCAGTTAAAAATGAAGCAAAATTCATGGATTATGACATGATTGACAACGCTCCAGAAGAGCGCGAGCGTGGAATCACGATCGCTACTTCACACGTTGAGTATGAGACAGATTCACGTCACTATGCACACGTTGACTGTCCAGGTCACGCGGATTATGTTAAGAACATGATTACTGGTGCTGCTCAGATGGACGGTGCTATTCTTGTTGTTTCTGCAGCGGATGGCCCAATGCCACAAACACGTGAGCACATCCTTCTTTCTAAGCAAGTTGGTGTTCCTTACATCGTTGTTTTCATGAACAAAGAAGACCTTGTTGATGATGAAGAGCTAATGGAACTAGTAGAGATGGAAATCCGTGAACTACTAGACGTATACGAGTTCCCAGGTGACGATACTCCAATCACTGCAGGTTCTGCATACCAAGCACTTGAAGAAGCTAAGGCTGGCGCACTTGGACCATGGGCTGATAAAATTATCGAGCTAATGAGAACTGTTGATGAGTACATCCCAGAACCAGAGCGTGAAACAGACAAAGACTTCCTAATGCCAGTTGAGGATGTATTCTCAATCTCTGGTCGTGGTACAGTTGTAACTGGTCGTGTTGAACGTGGTCAAGTTTGTGTTGGTGAGTCTGTAGAGATCGTTGGTATCAAAGATACTCAGTCAACTACAGTAACTGGTGTTGAGATGTTCCGTAAGGAAATGGATTGTGGTGTTGCAGGTGATAACTGTGGTGTTCTAATCCGTGGTATCGATAAAGATGCGGTTGAGCGTGGTCAAGTACTATGTAAGCCGGGTACTATTACTCCACATACAACATTTACTGCTGAGATCTATGTACTAAGTAAAGAAGAGGGTGGTCGTCATACACCATTCTTCTCTAACTACCGTCCACAGTTCTACGTACGTACAACAGACGTTACAGGTGCGATCACTCTACCAGAAGGTACTGAGATGGTTATGCCAGGTGACAACGTTAGCATTACTGCTGAACTGATCGCTCCGATCGCTATGGAAGAGGGAACTCGTTTCGCTATCCGTGAAGGTGGACGTACAGTTGGTGCAGGTGTTGTTGCTACAATCGTTAAGTAATTAACGTTTAAGTAAAGTCCTTTTTTAGGACGCAAGCCTTCGGGCTTGCCACTTGTAAAGAGGATAAACTCTTTTAAGTAAGAAATAAAACGAAGGGAAACATAATGAGAGAAACAATTAACTTAGGTTGTGAGAAATGTACACGTCGTAACTATCACACCTCAAAAAACAAAAAGACTCACACTGAAAAGTTTACAGTAACTAAGTACTGTAAATGGTGTCGTGAGCACACACCACACAAAGAGATGAAGTTATAATAACTTCATAAACTTGTTGTTTGACTGGGGTTTAACTCCAGTTGAAAGATACTTGTAGGCGTATAGCTCCAATGGTAGAGCACCGGATTCCAAATCCGGGTGTTGGGAGTTCGAGTCTCTCTACGCCTGCCACTAAATATAAGCATTTACAATCAATACAGCTTTTGGGCTCTATTTATTGCAAATGTAATGAGGAAATAGATGATGAAAAGCGCGTTAAGAAATGCAAAACTAGAGTTAGCAAAAGTTATCTTCCCGACTAAGGGTCAGGTAAAGCAAGCATTTTTTGCTGTCTTCTTGGTAGTGACTGTTATCTCTATCTTTCTAGCACTCGTAGACTTGTTGATGTCTTCGGTGCTTTCTGCGATTTTAGGTTAAGGATAGATTATGGCACACAAATGGTACTCAATTCAGACCTACGGCAGCGAACGTAAGGTTCGTGAAGCAATTCTTTATCTTATAGAAGAGAACAAACTTCAAGATAAGATTGCAGAAGTGATCGTTCCAACAGAAGATGTTGTAGAGATGAAAAATGGTGAGAAAAAGATCACTGAGCGTTCACTCTACTCAGGATATGTTTTTATCAATGTTGACCTCAATACAGAGATTCAGACAATGATTCAGGGCGTTCCAAAAGTATCTGGCTTTATTGGTGAGGCAAATGTGCCAACACCACTAAGTGACACGGATATTAATACGATCTTAGATCGTGTGAACAATCGCCCAGCACCGAAGCCGAAAGTTTACTTTGAAAATGGCGAGATGGTTCGTATTATTGACGGACCGTTCGCTAACTTTACAGGTACAGTTGATGAGTACGATGTTGAGCATGGTACACTTAAACTTAACGTTTCGATCTTTGGTCGTGCGACACCAGTGGATATTTCGTATTCACAAGTAGAAAAAATTATATAGCGCTTAGCGTTTATCTCAAAAAAGGACACAAACTATGGCAAAAAAAGTTATGGATTATATCAAGCTTCAAATCGAAGCTGGTAAAGCAAACCCGGCTCCACCAGTTGGACCAGCACTAGGACAACGTGGTGTTAACATCATGGAATTCTGTAAAGCATTCAATGAGAAGACAAAAGACAAGATGGGCTTTAAAGTTCCAGTTGTTATCACTGTTTACTCTGATAGAAGTTTCACTTTTATCACGAAGCAACCACCAGCATCTGCGCTTCTTATGAAGGCAGCAGGTCTTAAAAAAGGTACTGACAACCCAATTCTTAACAAAGTGGGTAAGATTACTAAAGCTCAGCTTATGGAAGTTGTTAATGCTAAGATCGCCGATCTTAACACTGACGATGTAGACCAAGCTGCAAACACATTGGCGGGTTCTGCTCGTTCAATGGGTATCGAGATCGTAGACTAAACCCTACCTCCTCAGTTATCACCGACCACAGTGATGTAAACTTATGTGGCACATTATTAATGGAGAATTAAAATGGCAAGTAAACGCTATACACAACTGTCTGAAAAAATTGACAATACTAAAAAATATTCTGTAGCTGAATCAGCTGCAGTAATGAAAGAGCTTACATCTGCAAAATTCGACGAAACTGTTGAAATTGCGATGAACCTAAATGTTGATCCTCGCCACGCTGACCAAATGGTACGTGGTGCGATCGTTCTTCCTAACGGTACAGGTAAAACTGTTCGTGTTGCAGTTTTTGCAAAAGGAACAAAAGCAGACGAAGCTAAGGCTGCTGGTGCTGATATCGTTGGTACTGATGACTTAGTTGCACAGATCCAAGAAGGTAACATTGACTTTGATGTTGTTGTTGCTGCTCCTGACTGTATGGGTCTTGTTGGTAAAGTTGGTCGTATTTTAGGGCCAAAAGGTATGATGCCTAACCCTAAAACTGGTACTGTTACGCCAGATGTTGCTACTGCTGTTAACAATGTAAAGGGAGGCCAAGTTGCTTTCCGTGTTGACAAAAAAGGTAACATCCACGCTGGTATCGGTAAAGCTAGCTTTGATGCTGACAAGATCGCAGAGAACATCACTGCTTTCGTAGCAGCGATCAACAAGCAAAAGCCTGCTTCTGCTAAAGGTCGTTACATTAAAAATGCTGCACTTTCATTAACAATGAGTCCAGCTGTTAAGTTTGACCTTGCTGAATTAGCAGACATCAAATAATTTAACTTTTTTGGGAGGCTTAGCCTCTCACCTCTCTTTATAAACATTTCAAACTATTTATCATATACAAATACGTAGAACATACAGCAGCTAAACACAATAGTAGTAGTTTTAAACTATTTGGACAGAAAAGATACAAAACATATCTTTATACTTGTAAATTAATTTAAACTTCGGTATAATTGCGTTCCAAATTCAAAAAATACGATGTTTTTACCTAATAATTAGTGGATTTTTAGATAAAGATTTCGACTAGAGAGGCGTTAGTCTCTCTACGGATTCTGGATTACTTGGACTAATGATAGTTGGGGGTTTCTGCAGTGTCTGCAGTGAGCTTAATCGGCACACCCGCCCCTCTTGAAGTTAAAGTCTGGAAAGGAGATATACAATGCTTAAATCTAGAAAAGCTGAACTGATCGCTGAACTTAGCGAATCATTTGAAGGAAAAGCAGCTGTCATCGTTTGTGATTACAAAGGATTAACAGTTACTCAACTAGAGACTCTACGTAAATCTGCACGTGCTAAAGATGTTAAAGTACAGGTTATTAAAAATAGCCTTGCTACAATCGCTTTAGCTAATGCTAAGATGAGTGGTCTTGAGCTTAAAAACACAAACATTTTTGTTTGGTCTGAAGATGTTGTTGCTGCTGCTAAAGTTGCTGACGACTTCGCTAGCGACAAAGCCAATGAAGGAAAATTCGTTATTAAATCGGGTTACCTTGATGGCGAAGCTGCTGATCTTGCAAAAATCGAAGCGTTTGCAAAACTTCCAGGACGCGAAGAGCTTCTTGGAATGCTTGCTGCTACATGGATGGCTCCAGTTGCGAATTTCACAATTGGCCTCGATGCGCTTAGAAAGAAAAAAGAAGAAGAGGCGTAAGCCCAACTTCCTAAGATTGGTGGCTTAACCACTGCAAAGTCTATCCAGACTTTAACTTGATCTGTGAAAAATAGCAGATCGCAAAATAAAATATTAATGGAGAAACATTATGGCTGTAACTAAAGAAGACGTACTAGAATTCATCTCAACATTGTCTGTTCTTGAGCTTTCTGAGCTTGTAAAAGAATTCGAAGAAAAATTTGGCGTATCTGCTCAACCTGTAGCGGTTGCTGGTGGTGCTGCTGCTGGTGGTGCTGCTGCTGAAGAGAAGACTGAGTTTGACGTTGTTGTAACTGATGCTGGTGCTAAGAAAATTGCTGTTATTAAAGCAATCCGTGCACTTACAGGTCTTGGTCTTAAAGAAGCAAAATCTGCTGCTGAAGAACTTCCTTCAACTGTTAAAGAAGGCGTTGATAAAGAGACTGCTGAAGCTGCAAAAGCTGATCTTGAAGCTGCTGGTGCAACTGTCGAGATCAAGTAAGTTTTTACTTTTAAATAGGGAACTTTCCCTATTTGACGTACTTAAAGCCGCTTAGCGTTTGTGTTTTGACACTCACGCTAAGTGGCTTTTGTGCGTTAGAGACTACAGACATTTATTACTTGTAGTTGTTATATCCTTGGACGCTTGGATTATTCCCGTTAATTAAACAACACTTTTATTATTACACTGATTATGCAGCAGAAACTGCAATCGCAGCTTAATTATTGCATTTTGCAATTTCTACTGCATATGGAAGAGTCCGCTCTTCTTTGTATTTATGGCCAGTCCCCGAACACAGCTTCGTTTGGCCATATAAAGCATGTTTGATTACTATTAAATTACCTTAGAGGAAGCCTATGTTAAATAGCTTACATTCTGGAAACCGTTTACGCGTTGATTTCGCTAAAACTCCACAACAGATTGAAATCCCGAACCTGTTACAACTTCAGCAAAGTTCTTACGACAACTTTTTGATGATTGACAAGAAAAACCGCGATGCAAGTGGTATTGAAAAAGTTTTTAAATCTGGATTCCCGATCCATGATGCACAAAACCGCCTTACGATCGAGTACCTAGGAAGCGAAGTTGCTGCACCTAAGTACACGGTACGTGAGTGTATGGAGCGTGGTCTTACTTACGCTGTATCACTTAAGATGAAGACACGTCTTGTTATCTGGGACCGTGATGACAACACAAAAGAGAAGCTTGGTGTTCAAGACATCAAAGAGCAGTCTATTTTTGTTCGTGATATTCCATTGATGACAGACCGTACTTCATTTGTTGTTAACGGTGTTGAGCGTGTTGTTGTAAACCAACTGCACCGTTCACCAGGTGTTATCTTCAAAGAAGAAGAGTCTACAACTGCGGGTAACAAACTGATCTATACAGGTCAGATTATCCCAGATCGTGGTTCTTGGTTGTACTTCGAGTACGATCCTAAAGACATCCTTTACATGAGAATTAACAAGCGCCGTAAAGTGCCTGTAAGGATCATGTTCCGTGCTATGGGTTACTCTAAGCAAGATATCTTGAAGATGTTCTACCCACTTCAAAAGATTAGCATTGCAGACAACCAGTTCGCGATGGACTTCGATCCAGCAGACTTTGCAGGTCGTCTTGATTACGATCTTATCTCTGCTGATGGTGAAGTACTTCTTAGTGCAGGTAAACGTCTTACTGCTAAAAAGGGACAGAAGTTCCTTGATGATGGTGTAAAAGCGGTTCAGTACCCACTTGAGACACTTATAGATCGTTACCTAGCAGAACCGATCATTGATCCTGAAACAGGTGAGATCCTTTTTGACACAATGACCTCTATTGACGAGACTAAGCTTAAGAAGATGGCTGAGTCTGGTGTGACTGAGTTTGTGATTGCGAATGACTTGGCTGACGGTGTTGATGCATCGATCATCAATGCATTTAACGCAGACGCTGACTCACTTAAACTACTAAAGCAGACTGAAGAGATCGAAGATGAAAATGACCTGTCTGCGATCCGTATCTACAAAGTGATGCGTCCAGGTGAGCCGGTAACAAAAGAGGCTGCTAAAGCCTTTGTTAACCAGCTTTTCTTTGATCCAGAGCGTTACGACCTAACTAAAGTTGGTCGTATGAAGATGAACCACAAACTAGGTCTTAACATTCCTGAGTACATCACAGTACTAACGAATGAAGATATCATCAACACTGTTAAGTATGTGATTAAAGTTAAAAATGGTCAGGGACATATTGATGACCGTGACCACCTTGGTAACCGTCGTATTCGTTCGATCGGTGAGCTTTTAGGTAACGAGTTACATAACGGTCTGATTAAAATGCAAAAAGCGATCAAAGACAAACTTTCTACGATGAGTGGACCAATGTCTGAGCTTATGCCACACGACTTGATTAACTCTAAGATGATCACATCGACGATCATGGAGTTCTTCTCAGGTGGACAACTTTCACAGTTTATGGACCAGACAAACCCACTTTCAGAAGTAACGCACAAGCGTCGTCTTTCTGCACTAGGTGAGGGTGGTCTTGTTAAAGAGCGTGCGGGCTTTGAAGTTCGTGACGTTCACCCAACACACTACGGTCGTATCTGTCCGATTGAGACACCGGAGGGTCAGAACATTGGTCTAATCAATACACTTGCTGCATACGCTAAGGTGAATACACTCGGTTTCATCGAAGCACCATACATCCTTGTTAAAGAGGGTAGAGCACTTATGGGCGCTGAAAACGTTGTTTATCTTACGGCTACACAAGAAGAGGGCAAGATGATTGCTGCTGCTTCTAACGTAATCGATGAAGAAGGTAACTTTGTTGAAGAGTTGATCGAAGTACGTCAAGATGGCGAGATCAAACTTGGTAAAGCGATTGACTGTGAGTACATGGACCTTGCATCTCAGATGGTTGTTGGTGTTGCTGCATCACTGATTCCTTTCTTGGAGCATGATGATGCCAACCGTGCACTTATGGGTTCAAACATGCAACGTCAAGCCGTGCCTCTTCTTAAACCAGAAGCACCAATGGTTGGAACAGGTATTGAAAAACTTGTTGCTCGTGATGCGTGGGAATGTATTAAGGCGAAGCGTGCTGGTCGTGTTGAAAAAGTTGACGCGAAGCATATCTTTGTTCTTGGTGAAGATGAGAGTGGAACATTTATTGATTACTATCCACTAGAGAAGAACCTTCGTACCAACCAAAACACGACATTTAGCCAAAAAGCTTCTGTTAAAGTAGGTCAAGAAGTTGCAGCTGGCGAGATTATTGCTGATGGTCCAAACATGGATCATGGTGAGCTTGCACTTGGTATCAACGCGATGGTTGCGTTTATGCCTTGGAACGGTTACAACTACGAGGATGCGATCGTTATGAGCGAACGTATGATCCGTGAAGACATGTACACATCTGTTCACGTTTACGAGAAAGAGTGTGAAGCACGTGAGCTTAAGCATGGTATCGAAGAGATCACACGTGACATTCCTAATGTTCGTGATGATGAGCTGACACACCTTGATGAGTCAGGTATTGTTAAACTAGGTACAACCGTTACGGGTGGTATGATCCTTGTTGGTAAAGTAAGCCCTAAGGGTGAAGTGAAGCCAACACCAGAAGAGCGTCTATTACGCGCTATCTTCGGTGAAAAAGCAGGTCACGTTGTTAACAAGTCACTCTACTGTCCTCCATCAATGGAAGGTGTTGTTGTTGACATTAAAATCTTTACGAAAAAAGGTTACGACAAAGATCCTCGTGCACTAGAGCTTGAGAAATCTGAGCGTGATGAGCTAGAGCGTGAGCACTACGATCGTCTTCTTATGATCGATAAAGAAGAGATGATCCGTATAGAGTCTATCTTGACTAACGCTGAGCTTATTGCTGATGTAACGGTTAATGAAATTGAGTACAAGATTGGCGACAAGCTAACTGCTGACGTTCTTGCTAATGTTAACCGTTTTGCGATGAACTCTGTGGTTAAGTCGTTCTCTGAAGAGGTACAAGCGAAGTACAACTCAACAAAGAACCACTTCCAAAAGCAGAAGAAAAAGTTCCGTGACGAGCACGAAGAGAAGCTTACGATTCTTGAAAAAGATGACATCCTTCCAAATGGCGTTACGAAGTTTGTAAAAGTCTATATCGCAACAAAGCGTAAGCTAAAAGTCGGTGATAAGATGGCGGGTCGTCACGGTAATAAGGGTATTGTCTCTATTATCGTTCCTGAAGTAGATATGCCATATATGGCAGACGGACGTCCTGTTGATGTTTGTCTTAACCCACTAGGTGTACCTTCTCGTATGAACATCGGACAGATCCTTGAGATGCACCTTGGTATGGCTGGTCGTGAACTCGGTCACCAGATCCAAGATATCTTCGAAGCAAAACAGGCTGACTTCATAGCTCAGCTACGTGCTAAGATCGTTGAGATCGCTGATGTGGCACGTTTCATGAACGCAGGCGAAGTGGTTGCTAACATGAGTGACGAGAAATTCTTAGAGTTTGCACGTGACTGGTCTAAGGGTGTTAAGTTTGCAACGCCTATCTTTGAAGGTGTTGACACAGACGAGTTTGCTAAGTTATTTGAGCTTGCTAAGCTTGATGATGATGGTAAGACAGTTCTTTATGATGGTAAGACGGGTGAGCAAGTTAAAGAGCGTGTTAACGTAGGTTACATGTACATTCTTAAGCTTCACCACTTGGTAGATGAGAAAGTTCACGCACGTTCAACTGGACCATACTCTCTTGTAACACAACAACCAGTTGGTGGTAAAGCACTATTTGGTGGACAGCGTTTCGGTGAGATGGAAGTATGGGCTCTTGAGGCTTATGGCGCGAGTGCGGTACTAAAAGAGATGTTAACAATTAAGTCAGATGATGTTGAAGGGCGTGTAAACGCTTATAAAGCATTGACAAAAGGTGAGGCAGTTCCACCTTCTGGAATTCCTGAAACACTGTTTGTATTGACAAAAGAACTTCAAGCCCTAGCGCTTGATGTAGAGATTTTCGACGAGGTGGAAGACGATGAGTAAACTAGTACCAATTGCAATTACAGAAGATAACCGTCCAAAAGACATTAAACAACTTCAGTTCCGTTTGGCAAGTCCAGAGAAAGTTCTCTCTTGGAGTCATGGTGAAGTTAAAAAGCCTGAGACGATTAACTACCGTACACTTAAGCCAGAGCGCGATGGCCTCTTCTGTGCAAAGATCTTTGGTCCAGTACGTGACTACGAGTGTCTTTGTGGTAAATACAAGAAGATGCGTTATAAGGGTGTTGTATGTGAGAAATGTGGTGTTGAAGTAACAACCACTAAGGTTCGTCGTACACGTATGGGTCACATCGACCTTGTAACACCTGTTGCACACATCTGGTATGTTAGTTCATTACCTTCACGTATCGGTACACTTTTGGGTGTTAAGATGAAAGACCTTGAGCGTGTACTTTACTACGAAGCATATATCGTACATAGTTCTGGTGATGCATTTTATGATGGTGAAGAGTCTACCCCTGTTCTTAAGTATGATGTACTTAATGAAGAGCAGTATCGTATCCTTATGTCACGTTACTCTGAAGCTGGTTTCAAGGCTAAGATGGGTGGTGAAGGTATCCGTGATATGCTTGAAGATATCGATCTTGTTGAGATCTTCTCACAGCTTAAAGAGGACATGGAGAACACGAAGAGTGTTGCTAAGACTAAGACACTTGTTAAGCGTCTTAAAGTTATAGAGTCATTCCTTAACTCAGGTAACAACCCAGCATGGATGATGCTAACAGCACTTCCAGTTCTTCCACCAGATCTTCGTCCATTGGTAAGTCTTGATGGTGGTAAGTTTGCGGTTTCTGATGTTAATGACCTTTACCGTCGTGTTATCAACCGTAACCAACGTCTTAAGCGTCTTATCGAGCTAGAAGCTCCAGAGATTATTGTACGTAATGAGAAGCGTATGCTTCAAGAGTCTGTAGATGCACTTTTCGACAATGGTCGTCGCGCAAACGCAGTTAAGGGTGCTAACAAGCGTCCACTTAAGTCACTTTCAGAAGTGATTAAAGGTAAGCAGGGTCGTTTCCGTCAAAACCTTCTTGGTAAGCGTGTTGACTTCTCTGGACGTTCTGTTATTGTTGTTGGACCATCACTGAAGATGGATGAGTGTGGTCTTCCTAAGAAGATGGCACTTGAGCTGTTTAAGCCACACTTGATTGCTAAGCTAGAAGACAAGGGTTATGCAACAACAGTTAAAGCGGCGAAAAAGATGATCGAAGCACAGACAAACGAAGTGTGGGAGTGTCTAAATGAGATTGTAGATGGTTATCCTATTATGCTTAACCGTGCACCAACGCTTCACAAGCTTTCTATTCAAGCGTTCCACCCGAAACTAATCGATGGAAAAGCGATTCAGCTTCACCCACTTGTTTGTGCGGCTTTCAATGCTGACTTCGATGGTGACCAGATGGCGGTACACGTACCACTTTCAACAGAGGCTATTGCTGAAGCAAAAGTATTAATGCTTGCATCAATGAACATCTTGCTTCCAGCCTCAGGTAAGGCAATTGCTACTCCTTCACAGGATATGGTTCTTGGTCTTTACTACATCTCTTTAGAGAAGAATGGTGTTCAGGGTTCTAACAAGCTTTTCGCTTCTGTTGATGAAGTTAAAATCGCACTAGAAACAGGTTCACTTGATATTCACGCTAAGGTACGTACAAAAGTAGATGGTCGTATGATCCATACTACTGCTGGACGTATGCTGATCAAAGAGATCCTTCCAGAATTCGTTCCGGTTGATCTTTGGAATCAGGTTATGAAAAAGAAGAAGATCAATGCTATCGCTGACTATGTTCAAAAGCATGGTGGTATCGCGGTAACTGCTGGTTTCCTTGATCGTCTTAAAGATCTTGGTTTCAAGCACGCAACTGAAGCGGGTGTTTCGATCTCTATTGCTGACATTATCATCCCTGATGAGAAAAAAGAGCTTATCATTAACTCTAAGAAAAAAGTTATTGACGTTCAGAAGCAGTTTGAAAGTGGTCTTTTAACAGAACAAGAGCGTTACAACAAGATCGTCGACGTTTGGCAAGATACGAACAACACGGTTGCGGGTCAGATGATGGACTTGGTTGAAAACGATAAAGATGGTTTCAACTCGATTCACATGATGGCTGACTCTGGTGCGCGTGGTTCTGCTGCACAGATTCGTCAGCTTGCGGGTATGCGTGGTCTTATGGCGAAGCCAAATGGTGACATTATTGAGACACCAATTATCTCAAACTTTAAAGAGGGTCTAAACGTTCTTGAGTACTTTATTTCTACTCACGGTGCGCGTAAAGGTCTTGCGGATACGGCACTAAAAACAGCGAATGCGGGTTACCTTACTCGTAAGCTTGTTGATGTTGCACAAAACGTTAAAGTTGTTGAGCACGATTGTGGAACACACGAAGGTATCGAGATCACAGACATTACGGATGGTAATGTTATGATTGAACCACTACAAGACCGTGTTCAAGGTCGTGTACTTGCTGAAGATGCTATCGATCCTATTACCAATGAGATCCTCTACCCAGAGGGAACATTGATTGATGAAGTATTTGCTGAGAAGATGGCAGAAGCAGGCATCAAGTCAGCACATATTCGTACACCGACAACGTGTAAGTCTGAGGGCGGCATCTGTGCACTCTGTTATGGTCTTAACCTCGGTACGGGTCACATGGTTCGTCGTGGTGAAGCTGTTGGTATTGTTGCTGCTCAGTCTATTGGTGAGCCGGGCACACAGTTGACACTACGTACATTCCACGTTGGTGGTACGGCGTCTAGTACACAACAAGAGCGTCAGGTTATTGCTGATCGT
>JAJRVE010000193.1 GCA_024277445.1 Campylobacterales bacterium | reverse complement strand
GAGTTGCTTGACCATGTGATCTTGAGTTGTGAAGGGTATCTGAGTTTGAGGGATGAGGGGCTGTTATGAGCAGGGTTGTTCAAAAACTAAATATATCTAATAAGGTATATGTAATATCTCATAAGGTATATTTATGAGAATGTCTATCGATCAAACTGCTAGGGCAAAATTACTTAGAAACATTGACCTATTGAAACACCATGGTTTAGAGCTTAGAATGCCTTACGTAAGACCGATAGGAAACAAACTTTTCGAGGTGCGAGCTAAAGACAGTAAAGGTATTTACAGGTTGCTCTATTTTGCACATAGTGGACAGGAGTTTGTGATGCTACATGGTTTTACCAAGAAGAGTCAAAAAACGCCACACTCAGAGATTGATATGGCACTTAAACGTATGAAGGAGGTCTCAGATGGATGACCACACAAGTTTTTTACAAGAACAGTTAAAAGATGAAGCATTTAAAAAAGAGTGGGATAAGTTAGAATTTCGCTATAAAATCATAGAGCAGTTCTTGCAGTTACGTATAAAGTATAACCTGTCACAAAAGCAGTTTGCTGAAAAAGTGGGCACAACTCAGGCGGTCATCTCTCGCATAGAGAATGGCAATGTAAACATTGGGGTGGATTTTTTGGAGCGTGTTGCCAAGGCATTTGGAAAACAAGTTGAGGTGCGATTAGTTTGATAAAGATCTCAAATACTGTCACCTTGGAAGAGAACGAAGTTGAGATCAGTGCTATCCGTGCTTCAGGTTCGGGTGGGCAGAAGGTCAACAAGGTCTCTGCCGCGATTCATCTGCGGTTCGAGATCGAGGCTTCATCCTTGCCAGAATTTTACAAAGAGCGCCTCTTGAAGTTAAAGGACAAGCGCATTACCAAAGAGGGTGTCATCGTCATAAAGTCCCAACAGCACCGCTCTCAAGAGCAAAACAGAGAAGAGGCGCTAGAGCGTCTCGTCGAACTCATAAAAAGTGTGAACGTCGTTCAGAAGCGACGTGTCGCGACCAAGCCGACCAAAGGTTCACAAAAACGAAGACTCAACTCTAAAAAACAGCATGGACAGAAGAAAAAATTACGGGGTAAGGTAGACTTAGACTAGGTCTCCTTGTGTTAAAACCCTTTATACTTCTCAAACTGTGTCACAAAGTCCGCCATCGGTGTGTCCATCGCTTTGATGTGTTGGTCTAGCCAAACCAGAAGCTCATCTTCGAGGTACTCGCGTAAGGCATCCACATCTTTACGGTTACGCCACTCCATCTCAGCATAGCGCGCCTCATTAAGCACCTTGTCATGGTCGCCCTTGTGCATACGAAACGAAGGGTACTGCGCCTCTTGCATGAGCTTCTCTTCACTCTCAAAGTGCTGCTGCATATGGGAGAGAAGTGTCTCAAAACCCTCAGAGACTGTCTTGAAATCAGCATTGCTGTTGAGGCTCTCAAGCAAGGTGTTGAGGATGGCTACCTCTTCAAGGTGGGTGGTGTTCATACTCTCTAATGAGACAAGAGGGATGTGAGCAGTTTCAATCATAATAGAACTCCAATGTTGTTGAAGTATTATAGAGCATTTTTGATCGATGTAAGCAGTACCGCTCAAGAGCTATCAACCTTCATGGTGTATGCAAAGGCAATGGGGCATGATTTGAAGCTCGATTTTTGTTGATGCAAATTAATATTAGTGTCCTGACCCCAGAGGCTCAGAGGCTCTCATAGCGTATGCTAAGGCGACAGGATATGAGCTAAAGATCGATTTTTGTTTAGGGTATAATAACTATATAAATTTTTGGAGTTCAAGTTATGAGCAAGAATCCTATTAACAAAAAAACTATTTCTAAAATCATTCAAACTACACAGGCTATAGAAGGATATGCTGTCGCCAACAAGGCGACTGTACAAGAAGCACAATCACTAAGAAAGAAATATGGCATCAAAGTATCAACTCGAAAATAATCTCTTCTATTACGAGGGTAGCGATGTACCTCATAATAAATTTGATATTAAAGAGAGTCAAGCTATTCATGAGATAGAAAAAGAGCTATTGACTGAAGCATATGTAATTTTCTTTGATGAACTTGTTGAGTCGACTATTTTTGACGAAGCCTATTTCATATCTCTGCATAAGAGGACTTTTGAGGGTCTTTATGAGTGGGCAGGCAGATACAGAGATTTTAATATGGCAAAAGGTGACTCGAGGTTTTGTCAAGGTGAGTTTATAGGTAGCTCATCTAAGAAGATATTTCAAGAGTTGAAAGATGATGATTATCTAAAGAACTTTGAAAACAGTGATGTAAAAGTCTTTGCTAGCAAATTGGCCTATTATCAATGCGAACTTATAGCACTGCACCCATTTTATGAGTTAAATGGAAGGATTACGAGGGTGTTCTTTGACATGATAGTTGCATATAATGGATATAGGTTTATAGACTATTCGCATGTCAGCCCTGAAGACTACATTGATGCTGCTATTGAATGTGTACAGTTTGCTGACTGTTCCAAACTCGAACAGATTATACTTTTAGGTTTGTCCAAATAACCGTAATATTGGTGTCCTGACCCCAGAGACAGAGAAGTGTTTGTGAACTGGAACCGCTGACTTGTCTGCGGCTATTTATTAACAGGTTATTTTATAAAAAATGCACATAGCTCAACATCAAGGGCCTTGGAGAGCTTATAAAGATGCTCCACATTAAACCGTTTCCCTTTACCCAACTCTGCTTGAGACACCAAAGTCGTAGAAGCATGTCCGATCTCCAACGAGAGCGCATGTTGGCTCAAGTCTAATAGCTAATAGCAAGTCGAAAGTTGTAAAATATGTCATAATATACGAACGTTAAAAGGGTGAGCTTAACATGAATGATTTACCTGCAGGTCTTTATGATCTTTTACATACAAATGAATTACATGAGAGGCTCAAGAAGAGCGGCTTATTAGAACGGGCAGTATGGCAAAGTATAGGGCCTGATGATTTTGTTAATTATATGGCTCAACCATTAGCACATGAAATAGCCATTTATATTAGTGAACTTATTTCTGGACGAAAAGAAGACACGCTAATTGAAACACTAGAAAAAGTATTTCAGTCTCCTGGTACATTAAACAATATAATCAAATCGATGTATCCTAATGAGATGGAAACCTTACAACAAATTAAGCCTCCATCACCACTTTTTTTATCTGATATGCGTCCTGATACACCATTGGCAACCTCTGCATTATTGACAGGCTCATCACGTAGTCCAGCATTGCGCACACAAATTATCAAAGAACTGGCCACATGTGATCGTGCTGATTGGTTGGTTTCATTTATAAAATATGCAGGTATTTTACCTTTGTTG
>JAJRVE010000192.1 GCA_024277445.1 Campylobacterales bacterium | reverse complement strand
CGATTCATAACATAGAGGTCACTTCCCAAGCCTTGTGCCACCTCATAAGGGTAAACACCACTACTGGCAATAACACGTTGAAGCTGCATATTTTCTAGATCAATAGCAACAACACTGTTACTGTTACTGTTGATATCACCATAATAGACAACAGAACTAACTACCGTTGTCGTTAATGCATCATCCATATCATCCATATGGTCACGACATCCCCAGAAAAACAGAACAAATATTACTAATAAAATATGTTTCACATTAACTCCTTAGCTAATTAAGCCGAAGTGTATAGGATAAGTGTTAGTCAAACGTTAGCACTTTAATATTCCACTAACACTTATGTACTACAATACCTTATGACTAAAAAGATACTTTTATTAGAAGATGACACACTGCTAGCAGAGACCCTGCAAGAGCTCCTTGAGAGCGAGGGGTATGAGGTTACCCTTGTTATGGATGGCGGGGTTGCTGCAGATACCACGTATGATGCGCAGTTTGATCTCTACATCTTTGACATCAATGTTCCTGAGATCAATGGGCTTGAGCTTTTGGAGAGTCTGCGTGGTGCGGATGATAAGACACCGGCTATCTTTATCAGCGCCTTAGTGGACATGAACACCATGGCGAAGGGGTTTGAAGTGGGAGCAGATGATTACATCAAAAAACCATTTTTTCCCGAAGAGCTACTGATCCGTGTGAATGCTAAATTCGCCCATCAATCTGCTAGTAGTACGATAGAATATGGTAATCTTAGTTTTGACACCGCGACCAAGGTCTTGCGTAAAGATGGTCATGTACTTGCCCTTGGAGAGGTGCAAGAGAAGCTTTTTGAGCTCTTTATTACCCAGATAGATCAGGTTATCGACAAAGAGATCTTGATGGAGTGTTTAGAGAAGCCCTCTCCTTCCGCTCTGCGTGTCGCCCTAACCAAACTCAAACAGACCACTGGCCTTGACATACAGAACCTACGTGGTGTGGGTTACATACTTAACAAGAAGTATTAATGCGTCGTGTTGAGGTTGAGTCCTTTATAAAAAGTTTTATCCTCTTTTCTACCTCGCTTGGTCTACTCATCGGGACCCTCTTCTACCTCAACACCAACAAAGAGATTAAAACATTAGACGACAAACTCTTTTCTGAGATGCGGGTCTGTAGTTATGACCTTCAGTGTGAACAGTTCACTATCGATTTTGTACCCAAACAGAAGCAGGTGAACTACACTCTCTATAAAGATAGCGATGGTCTCAGCAGTTACTTCCCTATTCCCGGTTCTAATGACTTTGTGATGCAGATCCATCTTGAGCAAGGTCAGTATGAACGTAAGGTCGATCAACGTAAGAAAGAGGCCTATCTACAGTTTTTAGGCACGATGTTCATCGTCTTTGCTCTCTCTGCACTCTTTTCGCTCTATGTTCTCTACCCCCTTCGTAACGCCTTAGTCTTGACCCAAGAGTTCATCAAAGACATCTTACATGACTTCAACACACCACTAGGAGCGCTTCGGCTTAACAGTGCCATGCTCAAACGTGAGATCGGGGAGAACACCAAAGTAGATAGAATTGAAAAAAGTGTCCAAAGCGTACTCGACCTTCAAGAGAACCTTCGTGCCTACCTCCATAACCATGAACAGCAAAAAGAGACCTTTTCACTCAAACTATTAGCCAAAGAGCGTGTCGCACTCTTGGAAAAAAGTTTTGCTAACATCCATTTTCTAGTAGAGATAGACGATATCAAGCTTCACACCAACAAGCCAGCCTTCCAACGCCTCCTAGACAATCTCCTAAGCAATGCTGCCAAATACAACAAAGATAATGGAAGTGTCACACTCAAGTTTGATCCACTCACTCACTCCCTAAAGATCATCGATACCGGTAAAGGGATCAAAAACCCCAAACGCATCTTTGAACGCTTCTATAAAGAGCAGGAGCGTGGTATCGGTATTGGACTACACATCGTTAAAAAGCTTTGTGAGGAGCTCAACATCAAGATCAGTGTAGAGAGCCAAGTAGGCCGCGGTACTACAGTCACACTTGCGCTTAAACATCTTATCATCAACTAACACTTCGCTTACTTTTCTCTCACACTTCACTAACACAACTGTGCGATACTAACACTGTCAAAAACAAGAGACCTTTTTCAAAAAGGCTCAAAAAAAGGAAAGACGATGAAAACAATTACACTAAGCACAGCAGCATTAATCCTACTAGGAACACTTACAGTAGCTACGGCAGATACAACGGAAACTACTCTTGAGAACACGGTTACAGAGCAGACAATGACCCAAACACAAACAAGAGAGATGAAACAAGAGCGTGTTCGCCAGATGAACCAGATGAAAGAGCAGATGGCTAACATGACACAAGAAGAGCGTGAAGCAGCCATGGCTGAGATGAAGCAGACACAAACACAAACACGTACTCAAACACGTGAGCATAGTGGTGAGGCAGCTGGAGAGCCTACAGCAGATGCTACAGAGACAATGACTCAGACACAAACACGTACAATGACTCAAGAGCATAGTCGTACCCAAGAGATGACACAAAACCAGCAAATGCGACAGGTGCAGCAGATGCAACAACGTCATGGTGCAGATATGGAAGCTCACCAGCAAATGGAGACGATGCAGTCACAGACTGCAGGTAGTATGGACTCTCGCCTACCAGGGAAGTAAAGACAATAGAGTACCAATAGGTACTCTACCACCTACATTACAAAGTAGAAAGTACTTTTCTCCTTTTTTATTTAGGTTTATAGAAACTACTTACGTTCTACTAACACTTTTATGCGATAATACTTTATACATCACGATAAAGGCATCAAGATGAAATTTACAACACTATTATGGATAACACTTTTAACGGTTACTGCCACCTCTTTGAGTGCAAATGAGCAACTTTCAATTGATCAACGGATTACCTCTATTCAAAAAGCCTCACCGCAAGAGCGTGTTAAGTTGATGAACCAGTTCAAGCAACAACTTGCCTCCATGAATGCACAAGAACGCTCTAAAAGTATTGCTCATCTGCGTAAAGAGATGAATACTAACGAGCAACATGAAGATCACAGTACCAACAAAGAGATGCGTAACGAAGCGCAACATGACCAGATGCAACAGAGTGAACGCATGCAACGTATGGAGCAGATGCAGCAACGCCATGGTGGCGACCAAGCGAAGCACGAGATGAAAAAAGAGATGGGTGGCATGAACGACCAGTTCGCACCTCCCAAGCAACAACACTAAAGGAAACCGATGCTACGTTTACCACTAACCCTTATGTTAGCTTCACTCACACTCTTTGCCTTCAATGATAGCGATTTAGATGGTGTTGAAGACAGTGTTGATCAATGTCCTGGTACCTCGTTTACGGAGCTTGTTGACATTAGTGGCTGTACGATTAAGAATCTAGTCTCACCTCACCATTTTGATCTCATCATGGGTGCTAGCTACTCACAGATTAGTCCCATACAAGAGCGTACGGACACTTACACCACATCTTTGCAGGTAGATTACTACTATAAAAACTTTTCACTTCAAGCCTCTAGTGCCTATTATGATTCTGAGAGTGGTACGGTTAGTACCAATGGTATGACTGACTCCTTTGTGGGTGCTTACTACCAGCTTCGTCCCGTAGATGCCTTCTCTATCCGTCTTGGTGGTGGTGCTATCTTACCTACCTACCAATCCGACTTTAACAATAACAACACAGACTACACCATGTCGGCGAGCTTAAGCTACCTCTTTAGTGACTTTAACCTCTTTGGTAGCTACAGTTACACACTCATCAATGACAGTGACTTTAGTTATGACGAGTATGATACCAGTGGCAATGTCACAGGACAAACTAACGTCTATTACCAAAACACTAACGCGTATAACATCGGTCTTGGCTATTACCCTACCAACAAACTCTACACAAGTATCGCCTATAATAGTAGTGATAGTATCTACAGTGAGTTTGTGAGTAATTCTAATGGCACAAGTACCCAAGACTCACTTGACACTGTATCTGCCTATCTGTTTTACACCATCAACAAAAACTGGTTTACTACGGCCAGTTATGCCTATGGTCTGAGTGACACAGCCAGTGATCATTATGTGAGTGTACGTTTGGGGTACTATTTTTAAAAAATGATTACTCTATTATGCGTTGTTATGGTCTGATCGATCATCAAAGCAGTGGAGTAGATACCACTCTCTACACAACTTTTAGAGATAACACTAACAGAATTGACTACTAAAGCGTTCTTCTCTTTCGTGATGATATGTGAATACTCTCTCCCTTCAATCTTATAATGACGCTCATAAGAGGCCGAAGTGGTCAGAGCTTGGTCTTCTAAAAGGACCTGCACTTTATGCTGACTTGGGTCATGCGGATCTTTTATGCCGATAACAAAAGAGCCTCCATCCGGTTTTTTTCCTAAAGCATAGATGTCCCCTCCGTAGTTAACTAAAGCAGACTTTATCTTATGTCTCTTCAAAACACTCACCGCCCTGTCCACTGCATACTCCTTAACAAAACCACCCAAATCGATCTTTGTATGGGCATTGTCAAAATATATTTTGTCACGCTTAAGTGTAAAGTGTTCACATCCTACATAGGCCAAAAGGGTCTCTTTTTTTGATTCTAAAGAGGCTGTTGTTAGCTCACTTTTATAGAGCTCCTTAATCGTTGCAACCGTAATATCAAACACGCCATTGGTCGTTTTGTAATACTGTTTTGCACGTTGCAAGATCTCTTTGGTCTCGCGGTCAAGCAGATTTGTTGTACGCGCATTGAGCTGAGAAAGCAGAGAGGATTCATCATAGTAGTTATACTTTTTTTCAAGACGTTTTGTCTCTTGTAGTACCGCCTTAGCCGCGGTGTCAGCCCTCTCCTTACTCTCTGTATAAAGCGTAAATTCACATGGTGTACTCATGGCATCAAAGCTATAGATATATTTTTTAAGCATCAAAAATTATATCTAAATCCTGTCATAAAGTAGGTCGCTTTAAGACCGGTTGTTTGGTCATAATAGTTAGCACTCAAATTCATACTAAACTCTTTTGTAACCTTGTAATCCACATTACTTTTGTAGGTCCAAGCACTAAAATCGCTTAAGCGATAATCACTAGAAGCGTAAAGTTCATTACTAAAGAAGTTGTCTGAACTATTATAGAAGTCTGCTGCACTTTGTCTATAGTTGCGAAGTCCTAGTTTAAAGGTCCAGTCACTTCCTAGCTCATAATAGAGATCACTATCAACCGTATGTGAACGAATACTCCAATCATCCCAATAGTAACGATAAGAGAGGTGTAGCGTTGTCCTATCTGTGATGGCATTCACATACTTTAGAATTCCACCATATGCGCTACGGGTGTCAGGTCTCTTCTCCCCTACTACATCAGCAGTAATGCCATCATTGTTGCGCACTACATTCAGATAAGAGTCAGTTAGATAGCCATCATCTGCGATATAAAAAGCAGCGATATCAACATAACTTTGAGGGTTGATGTTATGTGACACGCCTAACTGCACATTAATAGCAGTAGATGTTTTAACTTCACTCGCGCCACTGCTCGCATCACACCCTACTCTGTCAACACAACGTGCTGTAATCTCATTATATTGGTATGAACCACCGAGTGTTATGGCACTGTTTTTGCTACTGTCTAGCCAATGCATATACTCAAGTGAACCCGAACCAGAGTCAAAATCATCTTCAGATGAACCGTTGGCACCCACACGAAGCTCATCGCGATTAGCAAAACGTGAGGTAAAAAGAGCCCCTCCTGCTATACGTTTTTCACTAAATGTGATGTTGTCATACTTGATGTCGCTTACGTTAACATTTTTATTTCTAGCATAAGCAGAAGCACCGCTTGAAGCGTCATAATAGGTGGGACTAGCACCACTGACCGCATCTGCTACAAATGAAGCATTAAGCGTGTAGTCTGTGCCAAAGTCTTTATTGATCATGATAGAGGGTGCCGTAACAGAAACACGATTATCATTTTCATTGTACTGGAGAACTTGAACACTAACATAATCTTCTGCTTGCATCGCTGTTGCAACTAAGAGTGTAGCTGCACACCATGAGAGTCTTAATTGCATCCGCAACCTCCTCCGGCAACACCGCCACCACCTTTTGAAGCCTCTTTAGAGAAGTAGATATGCTCTTCATACTGTTTACTTAAAGCATTACCACCCGCATCTTCCATCGTTGACTTTGCTAAGGTCTCTTTTTCCCAAGGCTTGACCTCTTTCGCACAACCTATAAAAAATAGGAGTAAAACAATATATGATAATGTTTTCATAACTATCTCATCTTCTTAAGATCGCTATGTATCTGCGCATCTATCGCATCAACTGCTCCAGTGATGATCTTCACCACTTTTTGCGCTTTAACATAGTAAAGGGTAGGCATTCCTACCGGATTAAACTCGGCGATAACAAGGTTTTGAGGGTCATTTACTACACGAAAGTTCAATGCACCCTCTGCTTGAAGTGCTTTTTGAAAGGCTTCAGCATTTTCTGGTTTCTTATCCACATCAATACCAATAATCTCAACTTCATTATGATTAAGCGTCACATTGGCCTTAGCAATGAGTGGCACCTCTTTTTGACAGGAACCACACCATGAAGCGAAAAAGTCTATAACATAGACCTTCTCCCCACCTAGACCAAGATGCTCGACCATAGCGGGTGAAATCGTATCGCCAACGTCGTAAGCGAAGAGTTGACTCCCTAACAAAAACGTCCATATAATGTTTTTCATGTAGATCCTTTTAGAGGTGTTCTTTATTCGTATGCTCAAATTTTATAAGAGAAGTATGAAGATTAGATGAAGAGGCTTGAAAGATGGTAAAATAGCTCATTCATCATCAAGGAGTGTGTTTGCGTCGTATTATTATCTTCATCACACTCTTTCCTCTTTTACTTTTAAGTGCTGAGTACCGCTTAGGAGAAGGGCTACAGATAGCTGAGTCTCCTCTCTATCTTGGTGGATACTTCTCTTTAGACTATAGCGATGAGCTTAATGGTTCTCGCAGTCTGACCTTTAATGATATTGCTTTGATGCTCTATGGCCAAGAAGGGGCATGGAGTTTTATGGGTGAGGCAGAGATGAATGATGTCTATTACAATCAGTTTGAACGTAACGAAGATACCAATAGCTCTTTTGAAGTCCATGCTGAACGAGTCTATGTCCGTTATCAACCCAGTGACACCTGGCGCAATACCCTTGGAAAGTTCAACTCACCCGTGGGGTTTTGGAACCTTATGCCCATTAATGTTTTACGTGCCACCACCTCAAGTCCACTCATTACTAAGCAGGTGTTTCCCCGTTTTACAACAGGTTTGGGTATTGATTTTACAGTGCAAGAGGCTCATCGTTTGACACTTTTACTACAAGCGACGCCTGATCTTGACACACTATTTCATGACACCCGTGCCTATAATAATTTTGACATTGATCAGCATTTTGCATTGGGATATCGTGAACGTTTTGAGCAACTTACCCTGCGTTTTAACGCCGGTTATTTTCGAGAGCGTCTTGATCAGACTGCTTGGTATTATGGCTATATGGCACTCAAGTACAACTCCTCACTATGGGAAATTTTAGCAGAGGCAGGCTACCGAAAAGGAGCAGACAGTTCTCAAAGAGTACTCGGCGGTTACCTTCAGGTCGCACGTACCGTCTTCGACAATCACCAACTCATTGTTCGTGCTGAAGGAGCCGACGATGACACCCTAAACAAAAACGACAACCTACTGCTCTTTGGCTATACCTATCGACCACTCTACCCCGTTGCCCTGAAGTCTGAAGTTCAATGGCATCCACAAAACAACGCGACAGAACTGATTTTCTCTGTCTCTGTACTGTTCTAGGCATGCAGATGCGTTGGTTATTTCTCTTACCACTGTTTTTGATAACACTTCAGGCGCAA
This sequence comes from Campylobacterales bacterium, assembly GCA_024277445.1. Taxonomy (GTDB): domain Bacteria; phylum Campylobacterota; class Campylobacteria; order Campylobacterales; family Sulfurimonadaceae; genus Sulfonitrofixus. The sequence goes on along the minus strand of JAJRVE010000192.1, from coordinate 8,637 downwards.
CAGTGGGTGATTATTGGACATGGTCCACTTCAGGATGTACGACTCAATGCTAAGGAGATTAAAGCGATCTTTTTAGGTAAAAAACATTATGTTCAAAAAAGACGCCTCTCTCCACTGAACTTACCCCCAGAGCATCCGCTTCGCACAAAATTCGAAGCGAAGGTACTCAAAATGTCACGCACTAAAATCCACCAATACTGGATCAAGCAGCACTACTTGGGTAAGCGCCCACCCAAGGTTATGGCCTCCATAGAAGCCCTCATACGCTATGTAGAAGCTGTAGATGGAGCTGTCGCTTATGTACCCCTCTCTAGTATTGGAAAACATCCTATCTATATCTGGTATCTGCCATGATTACTATGATGCCAAAAACCCTAAGCAAAAAGCTATTACTCGTTCTCTTTTTAATCGGTTTTATTCCTTATTTATTGATACTTATCTACACCAAGACCTTTGGTGAAGAACAGATTTTAGAGAGCAATATTGAACGTGAGAATGCACAGATCACACAGATCATCACCAGCATAGATGAACATGTCGCCCAACTCAAACATAGTCTTCTTTTCCTCTCTTATATGGAGAATATGGATGACATTGTGGTAGAGGATCTTGATCAACGCATCTTAGGTATGATCGAAGCCTACCAAAAAGTACTCGGGGTAGAAGCCGACCTCTTCGTGCTCAACACGAAAAGCATCGTCGTCGCAAGCACAGACTTAGGAGAGATCACACACACTTATCCTTTTGTTGCTTCTACAAAACAGCTCTTTCAAGTGAAGACACTGCCCGATAAGACCTTGGAGTTTAGTGTTCCTATCTACTCGCATCGTCTAAATCACACACTTTTGGGTTATCTTCTCTTACGTTATCCCATCAGCAACTTCGATCGTTTTAATCTACAGACAAATGCTGTACATACAGCGATCATCAACCCTAAACTTCATTTTGTTGTTGGTAAGAACAATCGCAACACACTCTCGTTTGATACCGAGAATGGGATGATAGAAGATGAAAGGAGCTTGACGCTCTATCAACAGATCAAAGCACCGCTTCAAAACTGGTATCTCGTCTATCAGCTTGACAAAGACCACGCCTTTATCTTTTTACAACAGCTTAATTACTATCTTATCATCACTGCTCTTATTGGTATGTTCATCATCGCCCTACTATCACATTACCTCGCCAAGCGCATTGTAGCACCGATCAGAAAGCTTCAAGGACATACGCAACAGATAGTACAAGAACATCGTTATGATTTTAGAATCGCCGTTAATACCCAAGATGAGATCGGTGAACTTGGCACTGCCTTTAACATCCTTAGTGATGATATTGAGAAGGTCATGGGACAGCTCAAAGAGGAGAGTGCCCTAAGTCTCATGCGTTTAACACAACTCATCGAACTTGTGCAACGCCTACTTCAGAGCCAAAATGAACAAGAGTGCCTACACATCGCAATCAAAGCACTCAATGCAGCTATACCTGAGCACCCTGTTTCATTCAAGGAAGTAGAGACCCCACAAGCTCCAACAGCCATCTATCTTTATGATTTTGAACATCAAGCTGAGTACTATTATGGTTCTCTACTCATCAACGATGATCTTCTACTTGATGATGAAAGCGCCTTTTTCTCTGCTGTCACAGCGATGATTACCGCACGACTCAACCAACTTCGTGCCTTTAAACGCCTCAAACAAGAAGATGAGGCAAAACGTACCTTCATCTCCTACCTCTCGCACGAACTGCGAACACCACTTCACGCTATTTTGACACATACTCAGTACCTCATTAGTTATGAAAGTCTTAGTGATGCCCAACTCGACAAGGTTGCCCATATTGAAAATGCTTCCCAGCAACTGCTTCAGCTTATTAATGACCTACTCGACCTTGCCCGACTCAAAGCTGGCAAATACGATGTACAACTGCAATCTGTTAGTTTTGAAGAGCTAACAAGCCTTGTAAGTAATATTATGGATCTGCTTAGCCCTCTTGCTGAACAAAAAGAGTTGGACTACTCCCTTGATGTCCATGACGCTAACTGTACTGTTCTGGTTGATCCACGTCTCTTACGACAGATCATAAGCAACCTCTTCTCAAATGCCCTCAAGTTTACTGAAAATGGAATGATTAAAACAGAGATCGCGCTTGAAAATAAGCAGCTTATCATCACGATCAGCGATAGTGGTTGCGGGATAGACCCTATGCTTATCGAAACGCTGTTTGATCCGTTTGTACAGTACAAACATGACGACAATGTTTTACAAAACAGTGGTGTTGGACTCGCCTTGAGTCAAGGATTCGCCGCACTCTTTGATGCTAAACTCCTCATCAGCAGTGACGGTAAGGGTTTAGGAACTCAGGCGAAGCTCATCATTAAGACGATCTAATGCTATAGCCCACCCCGCGTACCGTACTGATAAGATCAGGTCGCTCAAGCTTCTTTCGGATGTTCTTGATGTGCACATCAACCAAATTACTCTGGGTTATACGATCAAAATCTTTACAGATATGTTCATTAAGCTGAAAACGTGTTAAAACCATATCTTGATGTTGACATAAAAGTGTTAGTAGCTCAAACTCAGTATGGCTTAACGCCACAGTAACACCCGCAACATAAACTTCATGGAGTGTGAGTTCTATACAGACATCACCTACACAGAGCTTGGTACTTTTAACAGGGGCTTCTCGCCGTCCAAGCGCGCGAATACGAGCGAGTAGTTCAAGGTTGGAGTAGGGTTTACAGAGGTAATCATCTGCCCCACTGTCTAGCGCATAAACACGCTCATTGATATGACTTTTTGCAGAAAGAACTAAGATAGGTGCTGGTAACTTCTCTATACGCCATGCTTTCATCAACTCTACTCCATCGCCATCAGGCAAGTTCCAGTCTAATAAGATCAGATCAAAGTCACTATAATCAAGCGCACGTTTGGCTTCTGCTATGGAGTGTGCCTGCACACTTTTGTAGTGCTCTTGTGCTAAGGTCTCTTCGAGCTGATTAGCTAGGGTAAGGTCATCTTCTATAATTAAAATATTCATACAGTGATTATACCCCTCTTTTTTACTCTTCATCAAACTTTCATCTTTCAGGTTCATACTTTTTCTATCTAAGATAGCAAAGGAGAAAAATGATATCTTTACTACGCCTAGTGCTCATACTCTTTGTGATGGCACTTTTAACAGGATGTAATCCAACAGATAGTTCAAATAATAGCGATAATCCCTCTGAAGAGCGAGATGATAAGAGTAAGCATCACGAAGACGATGATGATCCTAATGGTGGATCTACCACAACCACTGTTAATAATAGCCCCTACACCCTTCTCGCATGGAACGACTTGGGCATGCACTGTATGGATGGAAAGGACTATTCTGTCTTCTCCATACTACCACCATACAATACCCTTAATGCACAACTCATCAAGCGAAGTGGTACGAGTAACAAACATGTCACCAATGGAGTAAAACTCACCTATCGCTCTGTCGCTTCACTTAATGGTAAGTTCAATACCACCAGTCTACTTGACAGCCAAAATAACCCTAAAACCAACTTCTGGGACTATGTCACACCACTATTTAACACTAGTTTAACGGACAATATTGGTCTCGCTGGTTATCCAACTGCCTCTCTACTTCCCAATGATCTTCACTACAGCATAACGCAAAACTGGTGGGAAGCAACAGGTATCCCTATGACCCCCTACAACGATGATGGCACAAAGAACTACTATCCTATGGTTAAGGTCACGGCGGAAGACTTAAGTGGTAATCTACTGGCAACAACAACAGTTGTTCTTCCTGTCAGCGATGAGATGGACTGTACAAGTTGTCATGGTTCTAACAGTGGCTATAGTGATGCTAAACCAGTCGCAGGCTGGGAAAACGACACTAATGCAGAACGTGACTATAAATGGAACATCTTGCGTCTTCATGATGATAAGTTTCCAACTGCCGTCTCTTCTAACCAAACAGCACTGCAAGCATCAGGCTACAACAACTACAACAGTTCCGGTCTTTATGCTACTGCCAAAGCAGGAAACCCTGTCCTCTGTGCCACTTGTCACAGTACAAATGCACTACCTAACACAGGGATAGCAGGTATAAAGCCCCTTACTGAAGCACTTCACACCCTTCACGCTTCTGTTACAGACCCAACGACCAACCAGACCTTGGGTAGCTCAAGTAATCGTAATGCCTGTTATAGCTGTCACCCAGGAGCAACCACAAAATGTCTACGTGGTGCTATGGGCAAACAGTCTAATATACAGTGTCAAAGTTGTCATGGAAGCATGAGCGCCGTAGGGACACATGGGCGTAATGGTTGGTTGGAAGAGCCGAACTGTCAATCATGTCATCAAAATGGACAACGTTACACTGAAGCCGTAACAGACCAGATGACAGGAACACTTCGTGCTGCGCTTGACAACCGTTTTGCTACCAATGCCAATACCCCTGCAACAGGTGTCTCACTCTATCGCTTTAGTAAAGGTCATGGTGATATGCAATGTTCAGCCTGCCATGGTTCAACCCATGCTATCTATCCAAGTTCACATCAAGAAGATAACCTTCAAAGTATTGCTGTTCAGGGGCATGAAGGAACCATTGGAGAGTGTATAGCTTGTCATGACACCATGCCTCAAACCACTAACAAAGGACCTCACGGCATGCATAGTGTTGGCCAAGGGTGGGTCAAAGGTCATGAAGACGTTGCCAAAAAAGACAAGACACAATGTGCGAGCTGTCATGGTGCTAACTACCGTGGAACAGTCCTTTCTAAGACTTTCTCACAACGTAGTTTTAGTACAGAGTGGGGAACCAAGAACTTCACAGCGGGACAAAAGGTAAGTTGTTACGATTGTCATAATGGACCGAATGGGGATTAGGTTATAAGATTACCAAAGGGTGCGCTTACCAGCGCCCTTTTTTCTTCATGTCGTAGATAAAGTAGATGCCTAAAGCGGTAGCAGCAAAACCACCTACTAATAAGATAAGAACTGTAGTCATCTTAATTGATTAGACCCAACTCTGCCAAAAGTGGCTTAATGTTGTTCGCGATCTCTACTAACTCTTCGTAGATGATCCCCTCAGCCTTGTCTTCCATAATCCACTCGTCAATACGTTGCATTGTCTGTGATTTTTCAGACTCGTTCAGTACTTCAGAACTCTGTACTGCCTCTTTGATCTTCTCTAAATGTGCATGGTCTTTGTGTGAACTCATCATAATTCCTTTGTTTTTTAATAATAATCGTACTTACCTGCCGCAACATCCGCACGGATAGCATCGATCTTCTCTTGCATCATATCAAGCAGTATCTTAGCGCCCTCTTTATCGTCCGCTTCAGGTACATCCCAATCAGTTATTTTCATGTTTGCTTTAAAGAGAAGCTCAACAGCTGCCTCTATTTCGCTCTTTCGACTGACTAGCTCTTTTTGAATTACATCCATAATATCTACTCCTTTTATTTATTATACATCTTCATCAAAGCCCCTGTCAAAAAGAGGTTTGTTAGCATCGCCATCAAGACGGTGATCCCCGTAATGAGACCAAAGTTAAAGAGGTTGGTCATGCTTGCGAACATAAAGACGAAAAAGCCTGAGCTCAATACTATGGAGGTGATAAAGATCGCTCTACCCGTTGACGCTAAGGTCAGATGGATAGCCTTGTCTACACTGCCATAGAGCGAGTAATAGCGTTTAAAGTTGTGCATATAGTGTATGGTGTCGTCCACCACCATACCAATGGCAATCGCACCAATCAAGATAGTAAACATATCTAAAGGCAAGTCAAACACCACCATAAAGGCGACACCAAACATTATGGGTGTCAGGTTTGGCAACATACTCAGTAGTCCCAACTTCACATCCCCGATAAGGAGTATCATCAAAAGTGCGATGACAACAAAAGCGATACCGTAACTCTCAATGGAACTCTCTATGGACTTGGTGATTGTCGTGGCCAAGATAGGAAGCGTTCCCGTAATAGAGATCGTCACATCATTACCAAACTTTTCAGCAAGCAGGGCGTCCAACTCATCTATCAGGGCAACATACTCTATAGAGTCCACCCAAGGGGCTTTAATAGAGAGCCGTGTCTTGGAAAACTGCGAGTCCACAATGTCTTCCAAGTCATCGCTCCCACTGTTCTCAAAGAGCAGAAACTCTTGCGCGATGAGGTCTGGGTCTTGTGGTATGGCGTAGAAAGTGTCGTTGTTCTCATGGAGTGCCATGTGAATCTCTTTAAGCACATCTGCCACGTTGACGATCTTACCAATGAAGTAGTTTTCTCCTTTAAAGGTGTAGATCTCTTTGGAGACTTCATCTAGGGTATTTAAAAAATGAGGATCATAAACCCCATTCTCTTTATGGGTATCTAACACCACTTCAATACTAATAGAGCCTTTTAACTCATGATCAATCACCTCGGTGTTGATGCGCACACTGTTGTCTGCTTTAAACCAATGCAGTGGGTTGTGTGAAAACTGCATCTGTGAGGCAAGCGCAATCGAACCGATGATGACAATAAGCGAAGCAGCCACAATAGATCGACGGTACTTTATAGAAACATCTGCGATCCACACCGTTAGATCATCTAAAAGACCGTGTGTCTCTTCTGCATTTTCCTTCACTTTAATCGGTAAAATTGCAAGCATAACAGGGAGAAAGACCAGTGTCAAAACAAGGGCTAGCATTACACCAAGAGAGGAGAAAATACCTAGGTTGGCAACGGGTTGGATGTCTGAGATGCTAAACGAGGAGAGTGAGGCAGCCGTAGTTACCGAGGTCATCACAATCGCCAAACCGGAATGACCTAGGGCGTAAGCGATGGCCTTCTTTTTATCGCCTATCTCATCATACTTATGATAAAACATTGCCAAGAGGTGGACACTCGCACCCACTCCAACCGCTAAGAGAAGCGAAGGTAGTATCTGCGTCATAGAGGTAATCGGTGCACCCGCTAAGGCCATGGAGCCGACTGTAGCGAGAAGCGTCAAGATGACAACGACTAGCGGTAAAACAATACCACTGAGACGTCTAAACATCACAAAAAGTAGAAAAGAGATCGTGGCTATCACATACAAGATAAACTTCGACATGTCCGCGATGAGGGTTGACTGCAGGTTCTTTGTCACGATGGGCGAACCTGCATCATAGATCACAAAGTCATCTGCACGGTATTTGTCGATGATCTTCTCTAGTTTTAAGATCAGTTCATTAGTCTCTTGTACTGAGATAAAAGGGAGTTGTTCATCACTAACAGCCTCTTGCATATCATCAAATCCACCCAAGTCATCATCAACACCTACTTCATTACCCACTGAAGTATAAGTGTTGGTAGTAATCATAATCGTCGTAAAACTAGCATCTTCACTAAGATAGAGGTTCTCATAGATCCTGTTGTTCAAGGCGTAAGCTTTGATCTTCTCCATCGCTTCTGCATCATTTGGGATCCCATCCACAAAAAGGTCTTCAACAATCAAAGCATCTGCACTACCTGTTGTTTTACGGGCATTTTTCAGAGAGTTGACCTCCTTAATATAAGGGAGTTCACTTTCAAGTTCACTGTGCAAAGCAAAAAGTTTCTTCAAGAACTTAGGATCAAAAACATCTTTGGTCTTGACCGCCACGATGATCTTCTCATCACGTCCAAACTGGTTACGAAAGTCATTATACATAAGTATCTGCGGATCATCAGGGTATAAAAAGCCCTCAGTAGAAGTGTCCATCGTGATTTTGGGTAGGTTCATCGCTAATGCAAGCACCATCGCTAGCATCAAAAAAAGTGTCTTAAAACGATGTGTTGTGATGAGGTCTGAAAAGTGTTCAAACTGCTTTTCAACCCCTGTTCGCCAATTTGCCATTTTCTACTCCTAAAAAATATTCTCTATTAGTATCATAGAGTATTGATGTTAGGTCATTGTTAAGATGAAGCGATAAACCCTTTTTACTCTATGCTTACTTTGCTATAATACGCCCAATATTTTGGTAGTCACGTACTACCTATGAAAGCAGTATGATGGATTACTTCGCAAAACGTATTATTCCCTGTCTTGATGTTAAAGATGGTCGCGTTGTTAAAGGCGTGAACTTTGTTGGTCTTAAAGACGCTGGAGACCCTGTGGAAGTGGCAAAACGCTACAACGAAGAGGGCGCAGACGAGATCACCTTTTTAGACATCGGTGCCTCTCACGAAGGGCGCGACACCATCGTAGACATCGTTGCTAAAGTCGCACAAGAGGTCTTCATCCCCCTGACTGTCGGTGGAGGGATTCGTAAACTCGAAGATATCTACGCTCTATTAAATGTGGGCTGTGACAAGGTTAGCGTGAACTCTGCCGCCATTAAACGTCCTGAACTCATCAATGAAGGCGCGAAACGTTTTGGTGCACAGTGCATCGTTGTTGCCATAGACGTTAAAAAAACTGGCGATCAGTATAATGTCTATCTAAACGGTGGTCGTGTTGACACCGGCATCAATGCACTTGAATGGGCAAAAGAGGCCGTTGATCGTGGAGCAGGGGAGATCTTGCTTACTTCAATGGACGCTGATGGTACCAAAGCAGGTTTTGACATCCCAATCACCCAGCAGATCAGTGACTTAGTCAATGTTCCTATCATCGCGAGTGGCGGTGCAGGAACGAT
>JAJRVE010000191.1 GCA_024277445.1 Campylobacterales bacterium | reverse complement strand
AGTTTGCTAATGATGCCTTAGAGAAGATGAATGAACAAGGAAATCTTCCTCTGGAGATAGAACGTTTTTTCGAGATTGTCGACACCTCAAAAGTAGACTGGCGTCAAGAGCTATACCAAGCCATTGATCGACACTACTATGATAACTACCGGATGATGCCCCCGTCTAAAAAGCTGCTGTATACGGGGATATATTTGCCATCACTTTACAGTGACACCTTACGTTTGAGTATCGCTATCGACAGTTCTGGTTCGGTAGATGAGGCCTTACTCTCTCTTTTTATGAGCGAAGTCGAAGCTATCTTGATCCATTTTCCCTCTTATATCGTTGATCTTATGGTCTGTGATGCCAAGATACACAACTACCGACAGTTCGTGAGTGGTGAACCGCTTGAGATAGAGGTGAAAGGTGGGGGTGGAACAGACTTTAAACCTGTGTTTGAGATGATCGAAAAAGAGTTAGATCAACCGACCTTACTACTCTACTTCTCAGACACAAAAGGAACCTTCCCTGCGATAGAACCTAGTTATGAGGTACTTTGGATAGCTGAAGATGAGATTGAAGTACCCTTTGGTAGGGTGCTGAAATTAGATGTAGATACAGAGGTCTAGTTTAGCCCTTTCTCTTCATAGCATTGATCAATACGTTGATCTACTGCCATCTCACGACTATTGCTGTTGCCTGTGTTTTCAATAACATAATAGCCAGTGATCAGCATAAACAGCAGAGCCGTGACAATAATGGTCGTTGTCATATAGATATTTTGTTTTGATTCATTGTGTGACATAGATGCTCCTTTAGCTGTTCAGCATAGATATACTCATCATAAAGGCTTTATTGTTGAATTTCTTTGATAAAATACTGTTAACTTAAGTACTAAAGAAACCGATGGACACCTTTAACACCATAATCTCCTCTCTTGACACCAAACAGAACATCTTCTTAACGGGAGGTGCGGGTACAGGAAAGACGACCTTAACGCGAAAAATCATTGAGCACTATGTGGGTGAGGGTAAAAAGGTGGCTAAACTTGCCTCAACAGGTATGGCGGCAACCTTGATCGGTGGGCAGACACTACATAGTTTTCTGGACCTTGGGATTGCAGACTCCATTGAAGAGTTAGAGCTAAAAGGTAAGCTTGAAGTCAAAAAGAAGATCAAAAAGTTGGTCTCTTCTATGGACCTGATCATCATTGATGAGATCTCTATGGTGAGTGCGGCACTTTTTGAAATGATACGCTTACGTCTACTCCAGAGTGGGTTTAAAGGGGTGGTGTTAGTGGTGGGTGACTTCTTGCAGTTGCCTCCTGTCGTACGCGGATACGGTGAGATTGAGTTTGCCTTTGAGTCAGAGAGTTGGCAACGTTTTGCATTTAAGATCATTACCCTCGAGATCAACCATCGAAGTGACGACAGAGACTTTGTGAAGGTCTTAGACAAGGTGCGTTTTGGAGAGGTGAGTGATGATGAACACTTTTACCTGCATCATCTCATCAAACCCGTAGGTGAAGACCTTAGTCAATACACCTACCTCTATGGCAAAAACTATTCTGCTTCACGCCATAACAAAGAACAACTCGCCTACATCGACAGTGATGAGATGATGTTTACTTCTCAACTCATCAAACATGACAAGCAGACGACGGACAAAGAGGTAGAGCGTTTTTTAAGTGATGCGCGGATCGAACCTGAACTTCGTCTCAAAGTAGGCGCACCTGTTCTCTTTACGCGTAATGCGTGGAACTACTTTAATGGTGAGCGTGGACGCATCGTCCGTTTGACTGATGAGGTTGTGTATGTGGAGAAAAGTGAGGGTATAGTAGTGAAGCTTGAACGCGCTTCTATGGTAAAGACACAGTGGAAAGAACGCACGATTGCTGGGCATAAAGAGATGGTGGAAGAGTCGAAGTTTAGTGTTCAACAGTTTCCCATAGTGCTTGCTTTTGCCATCACTATACATAAGTCACAGGGGATGAGTATCGAAGATCTTATCATCGAGACAACTGAGATCTTTGCTCCATCGCAGTTTTATGTAGCCCTTTCGCGTGCCACTTCACCGCACAGGCTCATCTTAAAACAGCCCACAACCAACTGGTGTAACCTAGCCTTTGTCAACCCTAAGGCCTTAGCATTTGTTCAAAGAGAAGGAGAATAGCATGGATGATAAGAAGAACCGCCCATTTAGAACCTTAGATGAGATAGAAGAAGAGTACAACGAAACAGAACACAACTTTAATGACGAAGTCAAAGATGTATGGCAAAACTTTAAAGACCAACTTTTTTCGATGTGGGGTGCTCTGATAGTACTGATGCTCTTTTCAGCTGTCTTAGGTGCTTTAGTACGCTAAATATCATCTATTAATATAACTATGTTATTATAAATTATTATTTATTAGGAGTGTTTATGGGTGGTTATATCTTTTTAGGGATTTTGGTCTTACTGGCGTTGTATGGAATTGCGATTTATAATGGCTTAGTTGCGAAGAAAAATCAGATAGATAATGGTTTTGCGCAGATCGAAGTACAGTTGAAACGTCGTTACGACCTTATTCCGAATCTTATTGAGGTGGCTAAGAAGTATATGGCGCATGAGCGTGATACGCTAGAAGCGGTTATTGCTGCACGTAATGCTGCCTCAGGTGCACTGAAAGATATGGAAGGTCAACTTGATGATCCTACAGCGGTTACTAAGTTTAACCAAGCAGAGCAGGGACTTGTGGGTGCAATGGGTAAGATGAGCTTTGTGATGGAAGCTTATCCTGACTTGAAAGCTAACGAAAACATGATGCAGTTAACTGAAGAGTTAACGACAACAGAAAACCGCATAGCTTTTGCCCGTCAAGCCTACAATGACTTTGTCCTAGCGTTTAACACCTACAGACAATCCTTCCCTCAAAACCAGATCGCTTCGATGTTTGGTTTTACTACCGATGCTAAGATGTTAGAGTTTGAAGACTCTAAAGCGATGCAGGCAGCACCAAAAGTTAGTTTTTAACGTATAGATGAACTTT
>JAJRVE010000190.1 GCA_024277445.1 Campylobacterales bacterium | reverse complement strand
GCTTCCTTCTGGTCCAAGGTAGGCGATGCGCTCTGGTAGTTCTAAGTTACGAGAGACCGCAAAGATCTCAAGATAAAGAGCTTCAATGGCGGATTGATTTAAGAGGCCACCATCTGCTTTAGATTTCGCGCTTAGACGCTCTATAATCGCTTTTTCACGTTCAGGACGGTAGATGGCGCCACCACTCTCATGTTTGATCTCACCCACACGTTCGACAACACGCATACGATCATTCAGAAGGTCCAATAAGGCTTCATCTAAACGATCAATCTCTTTACGACAATCATCTAAGGTAATTAACTCATCTCTTCGCATCATATATCCTTTTATAGGCTTAGTCTAAAAACTCTTCTTCTAGCGCGATCAGGTCTTCAAAACGCTCACGACGACGGATCAGACGATCTTCTCCACCTTCAATAGCTACTTCAGCAGAACGCCCACGTGTGTTGTAGTTACTTCCCATACCAAACCCATAAGCACCCGCACTGTGTATCACTAACAGGTCATCATGCTCTAAGGCAGGAAGTTCATAATCTTTTGCCAAGAAGTCGCCGCTTTCACAAACAGGACCGACAATGTCAGCTTTAGAGCTATTACCCTCTTTGCCAACTGCTTCGATGTAGTGATAGGCATCATAAAGACTAGGACGAATAAGATCATTCATCGCGCCATCAACAATCACAAAACGTTTGTCAGCATTTTTCTTTTCGTACATCACTTTTGTTAAGAAGTAACCCGCATTGGCAGTTAGGAAACGACCAGGCTCACCAATAACTGTCAAGTCCAGACCGGTTAAGGTACTCAAGACAGCTTGACCATAATCATACGGATCAATCGTAGTTTCACCATCATACTTGATCCCAAGACCGCCACCAATATCAAAAAACTTCAACTCAATATCGATCGCTTGCAGTGAGCGTACCAAGTCAGCCACGATCTCACATGCTTCACGAATAGGGTCTAGTTCTGTCAACTGAGAACCAATGTGAGAGTGAATCCCCACAGGATCAAGATGTTGTGAGTTTTTCGCCTTAATGTACATACGTTTTGCTGTACTGATATCCACACCAAACTTGTTTGCATGGAGTCCAGTAGAGATGTAAGGATGGGTCTTTGGATCAATGTTGGGATTAACACGAATGCTAATACGTACTTGAGTATCCATCTCTTTTGCAATCATCTCAACACGATCGAGTTCACCATCACTCTCAAGGTTGATGTAAAGGATGTCTTTTTCGATTGCTTCACGGATCTCAGCATCACCCTTACCCACACCAGAGAAGATGATCTTATATTTTGGAATACCCGCTAAAAAAGCACGACGCACCTCACCGATAGAGACACAGTCAGCTCCAGCACCAAGCTTTGCGAAGTGACGTACAACACTCAGGTTTGAGTTCGCTTTAACTGCGTAAGCTAAAATTGCTTTACGCCCCTTAAAAGCACTTTTCAAGGACTCATACTGTTGCGTCATATAGTCAAGGTCATAAACATACAAAGGGGTCTCATATTTGTCTGCTAAAGCTTTAAAGTTCATTAATTCGTTTCCTTCATCTAAGCATTACTTAGAGATATAGTGGGCGAATTTTAGCAAAAATCTGCTTATGATGAACCTTGATTACAGGCCTAAAGCTAAAGCCCTATGAAGTACTAAGATTCTTCACCGAGTTCAGTGCTAGTTATTGCGCTTTCGCTGTCGTGAAGAGGAGTGACGATACCACTGCCAAAGCGCCAGAAAAAAGAGGATAACAGTAGGCAAGGCAATCCCTACTTCACTCTGGATCGCTTTGTTAAAAGAGAGTTCAGAGAGGATAAAGAGTAGTGCCCATGTCATCAGCGTTGCCAAAATAGCGCCAAAACTAAAGAGCGTAATGTTCAAAAAACGTTGCGAAATAGGAACAAAGAAAAAGATAATAATGATCAAACTAGGTACAAACAGTGGCGTTAAAAATGTCTTGTACAGTACACTTTTAATACGATCAACATTTACATTTTGCTTAGTCAAAATGATCACTGCATCGATAGCATCGGTGATAGTATAGTTCACCTTACCCTCATAGACTTGATCTAAGATCTTAGGCTTAAAGCCTTGCAAAATAGAGATAGTCTCTTTTTCTTCAACACTTATGCCCTTAGAGTGGAACGATATCTCTGCTGGTTTTTGCAAGACATGCGCTTTGGGAACATGCCAATAGTTGTCTTTATAGTAAGCACTCTTAGCCACAACCAACTTTTTCAGATTACTGCCTTCTATCTCAAAGACGCGAACGTCGGTTGCACGTTGCTGAAGAGGAAAGAGTTGACCAAAGAAGATGTATTTGTTTTCATAGGTAAAAAAGAGGTTGGAAGTAGGACGTAGATAGCTTGAACTTTTGGCAATGTTGTCAGCAAACTCATTAGCACGGGCAAAAGCTGACGTCGCATGCAAAGCCACATAGATAGAGATGATCATTATAGAGACCGCTACAAAGGGTTTTAAGACATCATTTTTAGAGTACCCTATGGAGTAAAAAGCGACTAAGGCGTTAGAGCGGATCAAAAACACTTTAGTAGCAATCATCCCAAAAACAAGTGCAAGAGGTAATAGCATATCAATGGCATAGAAACTTTTATAGACCAAATAGATCATCACCAAGTTTGCAGAACTAGGTAGCTTTGAGCTGTTTTCCATAAAGTCAAAGCCGACCATAAAGGCAGCCAACGCGGCTAAGATAACAATAAAGTATTTGAAGTAATGTAGTGCGACATATCGAAAGGCTAACACGTCAAGGCTTCCTTCTCAGAGTAGTAATAGAGTTTACCCTATCTTAACTAATGGGCTTATTGGCCTTGTTTGGCACTTTTTTTACGGAGTATTTAGAAGCAACATCTTCCCATGAAGGACTACTCCACAGTGCTTCTATAGCATCGGCGGCTTGGGCTATCTGCTTTTGAAGCTGTTCATGCTGATCATCACTGTAGGCACCAAGAACAAAACTACTCACTTCACCTTTATGTTCAGGGCGCCCTATGCCCACACGAACACGCAGGTACTCTTTACCAATAAGGCCATCCGTAGACTTCAGCCCATTATGGCCACCATGACCACCGCCTAGCTTAAAGCGTAGCGCCCCAAATGGCAAGTCAAGATCATCGTGGATCACCACAACATCATCAATTTTATAAAACTTCTTTACAGCCGCTATAGATTGGCCCGAAAGGTTCATAAAAGTGGTGGGTTTTAAAAAGTAGTGATCTTTGATCTTGAAGAGTTCGCCTTGAAAGGCAGTTTTTTTAATGCTATCGTGTGGATAACGACGAAGAAGTTCATCTATGACCATAAACCCGACATTATGTCGCGTCTCGGCATAGGCCGAACCAGGGTTACCAAGTCCGACAAAAAGCAAATTACTTCGCTTTAATAATACTTAGTACACCAACACGACCATCGTCAACGAACTTAGCGTTTTCAAGTGTGTCAAGTTCACGTATAAGTACTGAATCACCAACATCAAGATCGTCTACTGCGATAACAATTGATTTTGGAAGTGCTTCTGGCGCTGCTTTAATAGCAAGACGCTTCTTAGCTAGGTACAACATACCTTTGTTTTTAAGACCAATTGGTGAACCTGTAGTCTCTACTGGTACCAAGAACTTAGTCACAACACCTGGCTGTGCAACCATAAGATCAACGTGAAGAAGGTTTCCTGTTACTGCATGAGACTCATAGCTCTGTACAACAACATTAATCTCTTTGCCATCCAATTTTACTGGGAATGCCAAAGTCTCTTTATTACGAACAGCACGGATGTATTCATTCATTTTGAATGCAGCATTGATATTCTCAAGGCCTTTTCCGTAAATATTCGCAATTAGATAACCATCACGGCGTAGTGCTTTTGTGCCAACCTTACCGATACTCTCTCTAATAATTCCTTCTAACATAGTTAGATCCTTTAAATAAAATGAGCCGGATTATACTGAAAAGTTTATAAATAGATACTTGGAAAATTGGAAATGCAATTTTAGGTACCTCTGAGAGTGCTAAAAAGTTATGTCTCGTGGATTCCTGCCTTCGCAGGAATGACGTGATTGGAATTTTCTAGAAAGTTCCAAGCGACAGCGAAGCGCATCGCCAAAAGTAACTCTCCAAGTAAAAGTTTCAGATGT
>JAJRVE010000189.1 GCA_024277445.1 Campylobacterales bacterium | reverse complement strand
TAAGTTCCAGTTTAAAGGTATTGGCGCTAAAGGTGACAAAGTTGTAATGACTTGGACTGACCGTAAAGGTAACACAGGTAAGGGTAAGGGTAAGATCAAGTAATCTACTTGATACCTACAGAAGAGACGCTCTCTTCTCCCTCCTTCATAGGCATAAAACATTTGCAAAAACTCCTCTTAAGCACTCTCTTACTATCTCTTTTTTCTATCTTACTGTCAGCCAAAGATCTAAACCTTGACACAATCGTAGCAAATGCAGATGGTAAACCGCTTTTTGTCTTTATGCATAAACCTCACTGTGGTCACTGTGCACATATGATAAAGTTTACCCTACATGATAAAGAGATCGCAAAAGAGATCAATACCAAGTTTGTATATGTCGATCTTTTTACTGGAGACGAGGGAGATATTATCTTTAAAGACTTCAAAGGAAGTAGACGTGCCTTTGCTAAGTCTATCGGTTATGACTTCTACCCAACGAGCCTCTTTATTGATGCTAAGGGTAAGATTGTCAATATCACTCCCGGTGCAAGAGAACAAGACTTTTTTATCAACGTACTTAATTATGTCTCAACGAAACAGTACCATTCAATGGAGTTTGAGACCTATCTTGACATGCTCGACCTTGAACGTAATGATTAAAGGATGATAATGCAAAACAATAGTCTAGGAAAAGTACTACAACTTTTCATCACAGTAAAAGGTGATCCAAGTCGCATTACCCAACAAGAGCTAAGACTTGACGCAGGAGGTGTTATTGGCGATAAGTTTCATGGCAAAGGGCTTGAACGCTCTGTCTTGATCGCAGCTAACGATAGTTACAACATAGCAAAAGAAAATGGTGTTAGTATCCAAGATGGTCTTTTAGGTGAAAACATCCTCATCGACTATAATCTTTACCACCTTTTACCGGGCGATCTATTTAGCATCGGCGAAGTCAGGTTTGAGATCACACAAAACTGTACACTTTGTAAAGGTCTTTCCACTGTAAACAGTAAACTTCCTAAGTTATTGAAAAATGATCGTGGTATATTTGCGAAGGTTTTACACAGTGGATCAATTAAAATCGGAGATACCTTTCAACTCGTAAAAAATTAAGTTGATTAAGATCAATAAACCGTTAAAATCATAGAAGCATTGCATCATTTTGACCTAAGTCAAAGATGTAAATATCATACAAGGAAAACATATGAAAAGATTGTCAGCAATCGCGTTAAGCACATTAGTTGCATTTAGTATCACAGCATGTAGTTCACACAAAGCAGAAGTAGCAGAATCTGAGGCTCCAGCTAAGGCTGCGTTTGATCAAAACAGCCAGGACATCCGTGTTATCACGGTAGCAAACCCAGATGGTAAGATCACTGGTGCTACTATTGAAGAGGCATTCACAAAAGCAGGTTTCATTGTTGATGGTAACAACGACATGAACAACCCTTTCTCTAAGCGTTTTGAAAAAGTTTGGTACAAGACTTACCGTCTTGCTATCGTTCACAACTCTGACTTGACAGCTAAACTTGCAAAAGATTATCCAAGTATCGGTCTTATCACACCACTTAGTATGTCTATCTGGTCTTCAAACGACAACAAAGACATCTCTGTTTCTTCATTGACACTACGTGGTATGTCTCGTATCACGCAGATCCCAATGGACAACGCTGACCTTATCGCTTATGCAGACGCAATGGACGCAGCACTTAAAGCAGCAGTACCAGGTGGTAAATACGAAGAGCGTACTTACTCTAAGATTGCTGACATGAACATGTCTCTTGCAACGACGTTTGAAGCTACTTTTGACACAGACGAAGAGACAACAGCAGCAGACGCTAAAGACTCTTTCGAAGAAGAGTTCGAAGCTGAGATGGAGCCTGTTGGTTTCCTTTTCCCAAGCTTTATCGACCTTAATGGTGAACTTGAAGAGCGTAACGTAACTGTTTATGACTACTATGACACATACTCTGTATGTAAGTTTGACGTTATCTACCCAGTTTCTGAAACTCACCCAGAAGTAGGTGCATTCGCTCCATGTACTTTCTACATCTACAAGAAAAAAGGTGAAGAAGTTACGCACATGGGATTCCCATCTGTTCAAAACTGGTTAACAGCAACTGACATCGAAGATGAGAAGTCTATGAAGCCACTTACAGACGCACAAGAGATGTTCACAAACATCGTTAAAGAGATCACTGAGTAATCAGCCTCTACCTCGTAAGCCTAAGGGCTTACACCCCTTCTACTAATAGCTCCTAACTATATTTATCAATACCTCTTATTAAGATAGCAACAAAAGCACATACGACACGAAACAGTAAAAGTCAACCCTCACTACAAAATTGATTATTTTAAAGTCCACAGTGCATTTAAAATGACTTATGTAAAGTAATAGA
This sequence comes from Campylobacterales bacterium, assembly GCA_024277445.1. Lineage (GTDB taxonomy): Bacteria > Campylobacterota > Campylobacteria > Campylobacterales > Sulfurimonadaceae > Sulfonitrofixus. The sequence goes on along the minus strand of JAJRVE010000189.1, from coordinate 643 downwards.
GCACTGAGAAAGTATATACAAGAATTATAGTACATCGAAATAACTGTATCTTGCTAACAAGACCAAGTTATCAACAGATTATACAGATTCGTTAAATGAAGAGCCACAGACAAGTCATCGGTTCCTAGTTCCCACGCTGTACGTGGGAATGAACACAAGAAACCTACGATAGATTGAAATATCAAAACATACAATCCATTCCCACGTAAAACATGGGAACGAGAAGCACCAAACAGTTTCAACCTGCCAGCAGAGGGACAGGGTCTGCCCCTTCGGGTATGACTTTCCATTTAGCATAGCGTTAAGAATGGAACGCCGTGTCCCCCTCCACCAAATCAGGCACGTAAGTAAAAGCCACAGCTTTAGTATAGAAAGTAAAAAGTGTTGTATGTAATAAAGTTTGTATTGGTATTGCGTTTGATTAAAGTTATGATTGTTAAAAGGTTGAAGTTTGAATTGTTTTAGTGATAGAAGTTTGATTGATTGATAAATCCGAGAACTAGGCGGCGACCTACATTTCCACACCTGAAAGGTGCAGTATTATCAGCGAAGGGAGGCTTAGCTTCTGGGTTCGGAATGGAGCCAGGCGTTTCCCTCTCTCTATAGCCACCTAGACAATCGGATCTAAAGACTTCTAAAAGTG
>JAJRVE010000188.1 GCA_024277445.1 Campylobacterales bacterium | reverse complement strand
TCACAATGGTATGTTGATCCAGATCGTCTTGAGTTTTGCACTCTTTCGCTATTTTGATATTAGAAAACCTTCTCTCATTGGCAGGATTGACCGTGAAGCACCGGGTGGTTACGGTGTGATGTTTGATGATGTCTTAGCGGGGATCGCAGCAGGAATTGTTACTGCGATTATCTGGCAGGGCATTTTGATCTCAGGGCTTCTTAACTATCTTTAAAAGCCCTATTCATATGTGAGACATCTCTCTCATCTTGCATTAAAATTGCTAATGCCTCTTTTTTCAGTGCCTTTAGTGACGCTGTGTCCGTCATACCATCAAACTTGTTGATGAATGCATCTAAACGTCTATCATCAAGCATCACTAACTTAGTCAAGAGTTGCTTCGTTGAACGACACTCGCTTATATCTCTTTGTCCTATTTCTTTGTCACGATTTAAACGAGACACATACCATCGGTTAAAATAGAAATGCACTAAAACACCCAATATAAAAGTCATCACGTAGTTAAGATACGACCATGACCACCATGAAAAGGCATCACTCTCTTCTTCTGCATCAAGTAACTCTTCTTTTGTATATGCAGGTTTTACCTTGATGTCATACTGCTCTGAACGCAGTACAATACGCTTTTTTTGCACAATGTCAAAATAGGCAATGGTAATAGGCTCTATCGTAAAGTCCTTATCGCCAACGAGTGAAAATTTCTGCTCCCACTCACCCTTAAAGCCATCTTTGGTAAGTCTGTAGTGATGTTCACCTTTTTCACTAAAGACTTTGACGCCCGGTATGCTTAGGTTAATGTCACGCATCTGATCAAAGTCACCCTCACCTTTCATATGCAAGTCAAGATGCACAGGCTCATAGGCTTTTACCTCACGTTTATCCACACTCACCTTCAGACTAAACTTTCCTGTCATACGTTCTTGATGAGGCTTAACGTCGACATCCACTGCTGGTAGGATGACCTTCTCATCACTAAAAGCATAATCTTCAACATTGTCACGCCCAATAGCAGAGTTCTCTATCGAAGCCTGTGTCGTTTTTCGCATCAAAGCATGAAACTCATAATGTTGTTTTCCAGCGACTTTTGGAAAAAGCACATAACGATATGTAGCACTACGCTTACCATCTTCTACATGCTCTTTTACACCTAAAGACAAGATACGATACGCACTATTCTTCTGGTCTTGCGGAGTGAACTCTATGACATATAAAAAAGCTCTGTCCTCAAACTGGCACGTGTACTCTACCTCTATCGCTTCATTGACATAGACACTGCTCTTATTACTAACCAAACTCCACTGGTAAGGTTCTTTCGCCAAGACGATCATCGGCAAGAGCGCTAAAAGTAATACTATTTTACCAAGGCTTAGTCTCATTGACACTCCTTTGATTGATTAACTCATACTGCCTGGAAGAGAGTCTTGACTTCCCACCTGCAAATGAAACTTTTTCGTCACCATCCATTTTCTTACCTCCAGCACCTTTCGTGCCATCTGCGTCACTCTGTTGGTTAGAACCACCACCCTCTTTCTTCTTGCCTGTTTCAGGTTGGTTCTTTGTCTCTGCATCTTGCGCACGTTTTTTACCCTCTTGCTGTCCTGTTAGGAGGTGTTCTTGTTCTTCTGCTCGCATAATAAATGCCAAGTTCTCTTGCACATCAGTTTTAACAGCAAGACTCAAGGACTTAACAAACATCTCACGTGCCTTTTTAAACTCTTGCAAGCGTATAAAACAGTTACCCATGTTGTAATAGAGACGTGCCTTAAACTCAGGATTATTCGACTTTATAAAACGAAACCCCTCTAAGGCTTTTTCATACTCACCTGCCTTGTAATAACTAGAGGCTTCATTATATCGTGCGACACTGCCATCAACTTTTGCAAAGTTATCAGCCGCATCAAGATACTTCTCTTGTTGATACAGTGATCTACCTTCACTCTCATAATAACTTGAGAGCAGTGAAGCTTGGGAGGAGACACCTACCAACAAAAGTATAGGGGCTATTAAGCGTTTTAGATGGGTTGATACATTCGTAAATGCAAACATACTAAAAAGGATCGCTAATGTAATAAAATAGTAAAAGAGCTCTTTATACTGCATCAGCTTCGTATTCGTTGTGAACTCTTCCAAGGATTCAGCTGCAATAGCGCGCTGAAGGCTTGACAGCGACTCTACCATACTCCCGCCACTCCTTGAGGCAACCATAGCAATAGCATCATTACGTGAGGTGACTACAATATGCCCAGCACTATCTTTAACAATGTTTGCATTTCTATCACGCAAGGTACTTCCATGATAGGTCGCTAGCATCACAACGTTAACCACAAGTGCATTTTCTCGCGCATAAGAAGCCTCTTGTTCATAGTTTTGTTCATCACCACCATCTGTTAAGAGTACCACCAATGCTTTTTTACTTTTTGACATCTTTCGCGCCAGTTTCAGAGCAGGCATCAGAACCGTTCCCTTCGTCATGATGGAACCTGTATTAAGCCCACTAAAAAGGTGAAGTAATAAGGCTTTATCATTCGTTAACGGAGAGAGGATGATGGCACTTGTGGTGTAGCCTATGATGGCATAGCGATTATTACTGTTTTCTTCAATCAAGCCACTCAAGATCATCTTAGCCGCTTCAAGACGCGTTGGTTTTATATCATCAGCTTGCATGGAGTAAGAGAGATCCACCGCAATAATAATATCACTTCCTCGCTCTTCTAAATCTAACTGCTCTTTACTCATAACTGGTCGAGAGAGTGCAATAACAGTCATCATTAACGCCAAGATAAGCCATTTATAGGTTCTAAGGGTACTAAGAAGATAGTTTCTACCCCCTGCTATTAACACTAACAATATGGGTAGAAAAAGCCATAAGTAATGTGGTGCTAAAAAACTCACTGACGACTCCTTTTCCACAGTAGTAAAAAGAGCAGGACAAAGGCAAAGGCTAATGGCCACTGAAAATAGTAATCTTTAACTTTATACGCTCTACTTTTAATCTGCGACTTCTCTAAACTGTTGATCGTATCATACGCGTCCTCTAACGCTTCACTGTTATAAGCACTGAAAAACTCACCACCGCTTTCCTCAGCTATCGTCTCCAAAAGTTCTTTGTCAAATTCGCCTTTGTTACCAATACCTATCGTGTAGATCTTCACACCCATCGCTTTTGCTTGTGCAACCGCATCTTTTGGAGAAGTACCACCACTATTGTGCTCACCATCTGTTAGAAGTATGATGATCTTGCTTTTTGCTTTGGAGTATTTAAGTGCGCGTAGTGCAGCAGCAATACCATCACCAATGGCAGTGTTTTGACCTGCCATGCCATGATTAAGGTAACCGATCATCTCAGCCACAATCTCTTTTTCATACGTCACAGGTGATGCAATAAAAGCGAAGTCACCAAAAAGGACAACCCCAACATTATCTTCTAAACGTTGTAAAACAAAGTCTTGTGCAATCTTTTGCGAGATCTCAAAACGACTTGCACGACTTTTTTCATCAAAACCAGAAACATTCATTGATCCACTACCATCAAGCGTTAAAACAATATCAATACCGTTACGGTTCAAAGGATCTGTCCGATCCACAAAGATGGGTGAAGCTAATGCTAGAAACAGTGCTGTAAGCACCGCTATTTTTGCCAGCATCTCCCAACGATACCACTGTGTTGCGGGCGAAAAAAAGTTTAAGTGTACAAAAAACCGTTCTTTAGTTTTAACACGACAACGATACAAGCAGTAGATAAAAAAAGACAACAATAATAAAAGATAGGGGTATTCAAATGTCATGTTATATTTTAACAGATATATGTATAGAAATTGTATGAAAAGTGATAAAAGGAGAAGATATACTTTAGTGTAAAAAGTATACCGCAGAAAAAAGAGTACTTAGAGTGTCAATTTCCAGAAGTCACTCAGTTCTGAGCGTAAACGATCGAGTACTTGCTCGCGTGTCTCTGTGTTGTCAAAAGCCAACATCTTTGCTAGTTCTGAAGCACTTAAGCGTTCAGTATAGTGCTTGTCCACATACTTCACTGCTTTAATGTTAAACTTCTT